>CAZVQH010000053.1:0-5713 GCA_964629205.1 uncultured Gammaproteobacteria bacterium | reverse complement strand
ACAAATAAATATATATCCTGTAGTTTTAAATTAAAGGTTATAAGTTAAACAAGTAAAGTATGCCGAAACAAGTCACGAGGCTTTTTGAAGACGAGAACTTTCCGGGAGGTTTATGGAGCGGATAAAAAAGCCCAAAAAAGCAAATAGATAAAGAGAACAAAAAAACACTAGCGCCGCCGAGTCCGAGGAAATTTTCCGAAGGCCCGGCGCGTTTTTTTTAAGGCTGATTTATCTTTGATATGAAACTGCGGTCAATCTCCTTGAATGAGCGTATTTGATAGTCCGAAATCGCTGTCCTGGGGTCATTCTTGAAGATTTTTCCATTAGTGAAGAATATAGACGGTATTTGTGCGCTTTTTGAAGCCTTGAGGCCGTTGTAACTATCCTCAATAGCCAGGCAAGATGAGGGCTGTTGACCAAGAAGACGGGTAAGCTTTATATATATTTCGGGATGGGGTTTACCTTTGGCAACCGCTTCGCCGGAAATTATTTTGTCGAAATAGCCGATCAAGCCGTTTTTTTCCAGAAAAGTATTAATTAAATTCAGATTTGATACCGAAGCCAGTCCGATAAGGAGTCCCTGGTTTTTTAATAACTTCAGAGCCTGGCCGACGTATGGGATTGGAAGGGATTGTCTTGCATAGTAATAGATAATGGAGTCGTTTATCTCTTTTATGATAAGATCTTCTTCCAGGCCGTTTTTTTTAAAAAGCTCCTCGGTTTTGAACCAATAGCCGACTACCTCCTTCAATCTGAGGCCGATCGTATTGATAGCTAATAGTCTTGAGTGGGGGACTCCATATTTTTTAAGAACGTAGATTTTGGTTTGAGTCCACAGGTGCTCGGAATCGACGAGTACTCCGTCCATATCGAATAAAACTGCTTTTATCACTTTTTTGGTTAAGATAATGATTTTTTTATTTTATCGTAAATATCATTAAGATATATGGTTCCGGCCAAATAACAGGCAAATGCATTCTTTGGAGACTTATCTATGAAAAGACGGTATGGAATATCGGCCAGAAAGTGTGTCGCAGCGGCAAGATCAACCTTGTCAAGCCAGTTTTCGTCATCATGGGTAAGAGCTTTCATATGGACATTAGTTTTAAAGTAATTAATTATGAGCTCCTTAACCGTATTTACAGGTGAGCCAGCTTCGGTAATATCGCTGAGGTGCAGCTCAAAATCCCCACTTGCGTTCTGGCTGACCGAATACCGGCTTTCGATAATGTTGCCGAAGCCATTCAAAGTGAACAAAAGCTTGCCTAAATCATAGTGATAGTCCCACAAGCCGTAGTGACCGCGGGGATCGATAAGTACAAATTTGGAGTTCTCGGAATCATAGAGCATGTTAAGGAACGTCAGATCACCATGAACACAGAAATTATTCTTTTTGACCCGTAGATACTCTCTGAAATCACTTCGTCCGTTGATTATATTTACAAGTTTTGGGGCGTTTATATACTCCTTATTATTGATAATAATCGAATTTTGTTTGAGCAATTTGCCAGATGAGAATTCACCAAGCGTCACAAAATCGATTTTGTACCTGTTTTGGGCGATTGAGTTGATTCTGTAGCTTGCCCGATGAAGATAGTAATTATTTTCCTCACGAAACGAATCGAGTTTGTTTAAGGGTACTGATTTTGTCAAATATCCATGAATCAAGGCCTGATCGAAGAGTTTTTCAAACATCGACAGGAAAACGCCGGGAGATATTTGTTTGGTAATGAGGGCTTTGTATACGTTCATACCTCCCTGGATATATTGATAATCAAGAGAGTAGGCGTTACCCATATTCCTTGACCCTTGAACTTGAGGGTAGAGTTTATAGAGATCCGGATGGGTATTTCTTATTTTGAGTAAGTAATCGTGTTCGGATCTGAGTTTCGGGTACCCGTTGCCCTCAACCCCTTTTCTTAACGCGATCTTGCGGATCACTTTATTGGTGCTTTTTATGTTTTCTATCAACAGGACCTGGGCAGAGGACGAGCCGAACATCGTCCGCACAATTTTTTCGTTTTTACCCACAAAAAAATCAACCGAGTGGCTATTTTCCATCTGCCTGACGATGGAATCCCCAACGTAATAAATAGTGTTTCTAATTCCTTCCTCAAAGGATGAAAGCGGCTTTTTGTATATGTCTTTCAGGTAGGGGAAATCAGACTTTTTTAAAAGTCCAGGCAGCCTCTTATCATCGGTGGATTCGTTGATTATCGAGGCTATACCGTAGAAAGTGGGAGTGTAAAAATTGATTTTTTTTACAAGTTCCCTTGTGGTTATGTATTTCTGGGAATCAAGGTTAAAAGTAACGTTGCGGATGTCATCATTATCCACGAAATGCCTGATCATATGGTTGATATCCTGGACATATATATAATTCCTGTTTTTGTTCGGAATATGGATGACGTCACCTTTGAGCCGGTTATAGATTATTTTCGGTATGGTTCTTTTGAGTGAATATCCCGGCCCGAATATATTGGTGAGTCGGCATATGACGTGTTTTTCCGAAAATATTTGGATCAAAAGCTCTCCAAGATATTTTGAAATACCATACCACTCAATATGGGTAAGCCCCTGTTTTGCTACCCAATCTTTTATTGACTTGACGACCTCTATTTGATTGAAAGAGTGTTCTGAAGTGAGCTTGCGGGTCAGGTTGGCCATATAGTCCTTCAGTTCATCAATACACCTTTCCATATCTGCCGCTTGGGGTATGTCATATACGGAATCGGTCGAGATGTATATTACCGTTTGTTTCTTACCTGCAATTGTCGCTAGGAGTGAACTAATCAGTGAATTGGTAAACAAAGCATTTTCAAAGCCTTGTTTTTCGACTTTGTTCCTCAGTAGGCCGGCCGCGTGGATGACACAGTCTATATTTTTAAGATGACCCTTAAGCGTATCGATTGAAGCGATGTCGCAATTGATGGCCTTAACCGCTGTATTCCTGAAAATTTTCTCAAATTTATTGCGGGATATCTCATTGTCTTGAACCAGAGCCCAAACGTCATACTTGTTCTTTGCCAAATATAAGGCTATTTGAGATCCTATATCACCGGTGGCCCCGGTCACAACAATTTTTTTCATTGGAATTTAATTATAGTAGTTAAGTAGTTAACTTTATGGCGGGTTTGAGATGGTGTATATAAATAATCCTATAGTAACATAAATAAGATTAATCACAATTCTTGATCAAAATTGAAGACGCAATCAGTCTCAAAGGCTAGAAGCATAAGACATTATTCTATCTTTTCGTTCTTCGAGGTTAAGACTGCTTTTTATTCCCGGCCCCATAATGCAGCCTCCATCACAAAACAAGATATCAAGCAATCGAATCTTCTTGTTGGTTTTGAATTCCTCAATGGCCGCTTCGCATCGGCTCCATCCGGAGACAACCCTTATCTCATCATCAGAAAGCAAGCTTCGGGCTCCGCTCGTATCGGTCAATCCGCCGTCTAGGGGATAAGTCCGGGTTGACGGCTCTTTAAGGTCAAATTCATCCCGGATTGATGTTGAATGACTTGGGGACATATATTTTGCTAAAACCTCTTCAAGCTCCCGGTATGTAATAACAAGAATATCGAGTTCAGGGTGATCTTGGGATGCTTCAAGCTTCTTAACAAGGCATGGGCCAATGAAGACAGGCTTATGGTCAGGCCAATTTTTACGCGCTATTTTTGCGGTTGCGACCATGGGAGAATCAACCTCAAATGCCAGATAATGCAATAGATCGGGGTGTTTGGTCCGCATATAACGCACGAAACTGGCGCAGGGACTTGTGATGAAGCGGGTATGGGGATTGTTGCCGAGTATGGCAATAGCCTGTGCGTTTGTTTTTTTGGCACCAACGGCCACTTCGATTATATTTCTGAAACCGATCGACCTGAGTCTTGATATGAGCTTTTTCGAATCGTACATGACAGGGAACGACGGGGCGATCATGGCGGTCAGTTTTGCCTTTCTATTAAGGAGTCCGATAAGCTTGTCAGTATCGTTCATAAATGGTAAATAGCACTCCGCCTAAAAGGGCGGTTACCAATTGCATAAAACCCATCAATGTCAGGAATGGTTCCGGGACGGCGCCGATTTTAAAAAAAACCAATGAGAAACCGAACAGGAAGGCTGACTTAAGCAATGAGGGTATTACTATTCGGGTTATTCTGTCCTTTCCCTTGATTGACGTAAATGTCCGCATCAATATGATGTTACCGATCCAGATGATGGGGAGGAAATAGAGAAGGTACGGGGTAAATTTACCGAACAGGATGCCGTTTGACAATACTCCAATTCCCGGCGCAATTGCAGTCGCTATCTGGCTTTTTGCGTTAACCCGGCGAGCCGACCAAAATAACAGACTGTTTACAAGCGAGCCGGTTATGATCTGAGGCGATGATACAACAAAAGGCACTGCAAAGGCGAGTAAGGGAAGGATAACCCCCATATTGACAAAAGTTCCCGTCATGGCCTGAGACTTTAGCTTCATCGATTCCAGTATATACCAAAATAAAACCGGCAAATTAACTCATTTTTGGTAATAGTTGTTTTATTGTGTTTTGATATAATCGTGATTGAAACAAATGAAAAATTCCATACTCGGAAAAAACTTTCCAACCGTAATTGTTGTTCTCGGGGCAACTGGCGACTTGATGGGTCGAAAGATCGTTCCGGCCCTTTATAACCTCCACAGTAAGGGAAAGCTTCCGGCACTGACTCACATCGTCGGTTTTTCGAGGCGTGATATCGATACGGCCGGATTCAGAAAAATGGTTGAAGCCGCTTTACCGGATCATAAAAAGGCCGAGAGCTTCTTGAAGCTTTTTTCTTATCAAAAAGGAAGTTTCGGAGATGTCGAAGCATATAGATCATTGGGTAAAACGCTTGGAGTTATTGACGGGGAGTGGAAGACTTGCGCCAACAAACTGTTTTATCTAGCGGTGCCCCCTGATAATTATGAAACTATTTTTCATCAGTTGGCCGAAACCGGATTGACGCTTCCTTGCGGTCCAGACGAAGGATGGACGCGAGTATTGGTCGAGAAACCGTTCGGACACGATGCTCATGGAGCCCGTAAACTGGACATGCTCTTGGGCAAGCTTTTCAAGGAGGAGCAGATATACAGAATCGACCACTATCTGGCTAAGGAGATGCTCCAGAACATAATTAATTTCCGTTTCAACAACAACCTGCTTGAAAAAAGCTGGGACCGCCATTCCATAGAGCGTGTCGAGATCCGCTTATGGGAAAAAATCGGAGTTGAAAAACGGGGAAAGTTTTATGACGGAGTAGGAGCTTTGAGGGATGTTGGGCAAAACCATTTGCTTCAAATGCTGGCCTTAATCACGATGGAGGAGCCTTTAGCGTTAAATGCCGTCGAGATCCGTAAACGCCGCGCCGAAGTCCTGACTTTCCTGAAGCCACCTAAGGACGTTGTCAAAGATACATACCGCGCCCAATACAGCGGGTACCGCGGGATAAAAGACGTTGATCCGAAATCGGATACAGAGACATACTTCAAAACCAGGCAATACCTTAAGAACGAGCGTTGGGAAGGAGTTCCCTTCATTCTCGAGTCGGGGAAGAGAATGGGGGAGGTAAGGAAAGAGATAATAGTCAAGTACAGGAATTCAAGAAACATCGTCAAATTCATTCTTGAGCCCCATGAAAAAATCACGATATCATTTTTCAGCAAAAAACCCGGACTGGACCATGA
>CAZVQH010000052.1:0-5714 GCA_964629205.1 uncultured Gammaproteobacteria bacterium | reverse complement strand
CAGTCACAAAACATAAAAGTAAAATAGCAATAGTTAATTTTAGCAAATAATTATAACCTGTCAAACAAAAGTCATGGTGTGTAATTATTGGTTCCGAAAGCGGCTTCGTTATTTATGAAACCGACCAAGACCTCTGTCCTGGACCTGATTCTGTCCAGATAGTCCGGAACCAAAGTTGGATCGCTTAGAAGATTCCAGATTACGTTTGGATCTGTGGCAACGGCAATATCCCTTGTTTCCCAAATGTGAAGTTCAGGATCAAAACTCATATTGTGTCCTGAAACCGCCTCAAAAATAGTTGGATACCGGGCATAAACAGCCGAGACCGCTTTTCCGTACTCCTCCATTACGTTCAATTGGTCGGCTGTCAGCGTTTCGGAATAATAAACAGGTAATTCGGAGTAGGTTATAAAATCATTAAAAATATCCTGCGTTCCCTGCTGGGTTTCCTGATATTCCTTAATGTCTGTCAATTCGTCCGAAGTAAGTGTGGGGACTGCATAGGGCGTCTCATTGATGATGACCGTTTCCTGAACCATTGGTGATTCCGGATATAAAAATGCCCTTTCACCCTCGTGCCTTACCAAAACTTCGGCCGGAATTTCCTTCAAAAGTTCCCTAATCTCGCCAACCGTTACTTTCCGCCCCTGAATAGCCGACATCATCTCTTCAACCCCGCCTATGACATCCGCATCGTGCCCTATTTTTTCCGGATCAAGAATTGCGGCTTCAAACATGTCGGCGATGATTTCGATCAACCCGCCTTCCATCATCCGTATCCATTCGCTTTGAAGGTCTCCCTGAAGAGTAATCTCTCCGGACAAAATCAAGTCAAATAATTTCTCCCCCAGCTCGGCGCATACTTTCTTACTGAACTTCAACTGCTCAATTTTTACGCTTTTTTTTGCCGCAATTTCAGATAATAGCGAGGTTATATGGGAATACCCTCTAAGATCGACCTGTCCTTGCAGGTTTATGTCTTCAACAAATTTTTTTGCTATCGCTTCCGTTATCTGCCGCTTGACCGATGGGAATATCAGTCCGCCGTAGAGATTCTTTTCGTAAGCGCTGGTTTTTGACAACGCCCTCCATATTCCATGACTGACCTTGACCAACTGGTCAAGGGGATATAGGCCCTTATGAAGCGCCGGATGAATACCATGCTGCCCTTCATGAAGTACTAATCCGTCAAATCCCGTATCAAGGTTATACATCTCATGAAGGTCTACGGTAAGGTTTATGTTACGGCTCACCGAATTGAATTCCTGGTGGCCGGGTTGGCCATTGGCGGTAACCGAATCTATCAGGCGATTGAAATTTTTACCGAACACCTTTTCGAGAACATCCTTCGTCCTCATCGCAAAGGAACGCTCATGCTCTGGTAATTCCATTGAAAAATCAGGAAATTCAGCATCCCGATCGTAGTTTAATGCTGCATTAAGGGCGTCTTCGCTTCCAAGTTCCCGGGGCAAGCCCGGAAGCTTAAGCACGCTCCGGTAATCCTGTATCTCCCCCATAAGAGCCATTAATTCCCCGGGAATTTCTGCTTCTTTGGTTGGCTGAACGGTTGGCAGTGCGGTCTGGGTTGGTACGGTTGATCTGTCTATGAGATTTAAAATCCCCTTTGTTGCAAAATGGAAGGTAATCATCAATACGGCTATTCTATTGAAGTCTCGTCGTGTGATTCCTTTCCTGCGCTCCTCCCGTCTCCGTTCATATCGGCTTGGCATAAGCCCATTATTATAGGATAAATGAAGTTGAAATTCAAGTTTATTTGAGGCTAATTAGCTGCAGTTCCCCGGCTTTCCAATGGGAACCCAGGAAAAGCTCCATAAGCCGATCGTAGTCGGGAGTCAGATCCGTAACATAGAACTCCCTCCGGCCCCTTTTTTCCAGTTTTTTCTCTATGTCTTTATGATTATCCAAATATTCCTTAAGCTTTTTTGCGATTATCTTACCTTCCGAAATGACCTTAATCTTGCTTCCAACAAGCTCCCCTATTTCTTTTTTTAAAAGTTCATAGTGGGTGCAGGCTAAAATAAGAGTGTCGATGTTTCTTTTGAGCAAATCTCCCAAATATTCGCGAAGAACGAGATTCAGGATTTTATTGTTTTTTGCTCCATCCTCTATGAATGGGACCAGAAGCGGGCAGGCCTGCTGGAAAACTTCCGAATTGGGTAAGACTTTTTTTATTTCACGGACAAATGCTTCTGAATTTACGGTTGCTTTCGTTCCGATCACGCCTATTCTTCCGTGTTTGCCTACAGTTATCTCCTCAACGACAGGCTTAACCACTCCCAAAACCCGACGTCCGGGATAATGACTGGGCAGATATTCATGCTGGATCTTTCTCAACGAAGTTGTGGTTGACGTGTTGCAGGCAATAATGACAAGTTGACAGTTCTTCTTAAGTAAAAAATCAACAGCCTGCTCTGTGAATCCGTAAATCAACTCCCCCGACCGGTTTCCATAGGGAACGCGGGCATTGTCGCCGAGATAAATATAACTATACTGAGGAAGTTTATTCAGGAGTTGCCTCAAAATCGTAAGACCTCCGAGCCCGGAATCAAATACCCCTATTTTCATTACCTCGTTACCTGAAAGCTTCTAACCTGCTCCAATAATCTTTTAGCCTCTTCGTTTTCTTCAAAATGCCTTCTCACCGGTTCTATAAGTTTGTCCAAATAAACGGATAGGGCAGATTTTAAATCCATGGGATGGACGTTTTTATCGGCAAACGTTTTTTCAAGATCCGCGTATGTTTTGAATGAGAGATTACCACCGAATTTCTCCGGACGTTCGATTTTTACCTCGCTTATACCCAGTTTTTCAAAAGATTCGAAGACTATGTACTTGTAGTACTCGAGAATGGGATTTGTGGTTACATCCCCTTCTAGACAATAAGCTTTATTGATCTTTCGTTTTATGTCGTCGGTCGTGTCGGTCATGAAAATTGCGGTATCGGGTTTTGATTTCGACATTTTAAGCTCGATCGTTCTTTGAAGCGCGTCCTGCTCCTGACTTGCGGGCTTACCCAGACCCATAAGCATATGGTGGGAAACAACGACCGGCTTCCAAAACCCCAACTGCTGTCCAACTTCACGCGCGAGCATATTTACCTTTCTTTGATCCATTCCCAATTGGGTTATTTTTGCACCAAGCATGAAAATATCGGCAACTTGCATGCAGGAGTATATTATGTGGGCGCCTGTCAACTTATCCAATGACTCCTCCCTACCCATCATTTCGGCCGTTCTTATGAATCTTTTCAAGGCGTTTGACTTACCTACCTGGACAACTAACTTCCAGTATTCGGGGTTCTTTGCCATATCGGATGCCCACATGAATTCCACCTTGGACAAATCCATTCCACTCGCCCTCCACACTTCGATAAAATAACGTCCGACTGTTTTTATTTTTTCAAGATCTCCACCCATTTTGTTATTTGCCATTGCATGCCAATCTGCCACCCACATGCGGAACTTCACGCCTGCTTTGATCATTTTATTTACATTTATGGCCCTCAATATACCTTGGGCAATGTGGATTTGTCCCGAAGGCTCGAAGCCATCGTAGGCGATAAGATTTTCGCCTGTTGAAAGGAGATTCTTGAGTTCGTCTTCCTGAATGATTTCTTCCCCTACCTGCTTTATCAAACCCAACCTATCGTCTACTGTCATAGTAACATGATACTAAATTTCTAAATAATTATCGACTGACCAGAAAAAAAGTCGTAAGATTGTTCTTACTGTCCTGCATTTCCGATCCAACTACTTCAAGGTCATAAATTTCGGATAGAATCCGAGGACCCAATATAGCCGTGTCCTTTGGAATTTTGCCTTGAAAAAGCGCCTGTGCGGCACGGGCGGTATCCATCAAGTCCCCGCCTCCCGTAACCTGCTCCAGATCAGGATACTTTCTAATAAGACTCATACTACACTGACGTAAATTTTGGGAGTGAGCCATAACACTCTTTAACTTCGAAAAAGTCAAATCTTTTCTTTTCATCAAAAAATGCTTTATCAATATCTGGAATTCCCTAACTATTCTGAACTTATACTTAGCCATTGCACGTGTGGACTCCTCAACCACTCCCCCTACTGCGTTTTGAATCGCAAATAACCCGAAATCGATATTGCCTTCATGGAGATTCTTAAGGACCTTTTCCGTCGTATATAAATATTTTATTTTGAACCGCTTTATATTATTATCCCTTATATGCGTCCTTATCGCTTCCTCATTGAAACTACCGCGCCCGCCCTGGATGCCGAAAACTATCTGTCTGCGATCAATTCTTTTCGGCAATAGCTGGTTATAAAGAAAGTCGTAATTGCGGCCCAACTTGATCCTCATCGACTTCGTATATGGATTGTAATTCTGCAGGTCGTTAAAAAGTTGCCAGGTATCATTGCAGGTTTGGTCCATAACTTCATACAGTTTTTTTGAGCCCAAACTGTCAATTTCGGTTTTATCAAACCTGAATTTCTCCAAAAGCCTGCCGATGAAATGGGTTAAGCCTTGGGAGTTGGCGGCCAATCTATCATGCCTGTTAGCTGACATTTCAACTACCTTGAGTCCTTTCTTCGCAAAATATTCTTTCCAAAATCCGTATTTTTCATCATCGGATATGAAGCGGTCCATTATAATCGGCAACCCTTCAAATCCATTGCGGCTTGAATCCGGTCCGAACATCGGATGAGTCAAGATTGCCTGGGTTTTTGAGCCGCGCAGATATTTAGAAAAAACTTTTTTAGGATGCATTTTGACGGATAGGACATCTATGAGTAAATGATTTTCCCTCCAATATTTCTTATGTGACTTTATAACCGAGTCGAACTCGGAAATAGGAACACAATAAAACACAACCTCGACTTTTTCGATATCGTGAGGATTATTTCTCCCGATAATTTTCAATTCAAAATCCCCGCCGAAAAGCCTTTGCAGAGTTTTGCCAAACCGACCCATTCCGACTATGGCAACTTTTTTCATTATTTAAAATAACTGTTAATTTCTTTAATATTCCCACAGATACTTACACGGACGTATCTTTTTCCGTTTTCACCAAAAACTGACCCAGGAGTAAGCAGGACTTGTCTCTTTTCCAGCAAGTCAAAAACAAAATCTTCTGAATTTTTAAAATTATCCGGTATTTTTACCCAAAGATATAGACTTCCCCGGGTGTTGGTGGGATTAAGACCTATTTTTTTTAAAGCGTTGGATATTTTATCCCGTCGGTCCCCGTATTCCCGTATCATATTTTTATGCCAGTTCTCGTCCGTATGTTTAAGAATATAGGCGGCGATGTTTTGGAGAGGCACGGAAAGACCGGAATCGAACTGTGATTTGACCTTGGCAAGAGCCGAAACAAGCTTTTGATTGCCGACGACGTATCCTATCCTATCCCCAGCCAGCGAAAACGTCTTTGAGAAAGACCCTATTTCAACCGCCACGTCGATTGCCCCCTCTATTTGGAGTATGCTTGGGGCAACGAATCCGTCGAAGGTTATTTCCGAATAGGCGTTGTCATACAGAATCCAGATTCCGTTTTTTCTGGCAAATTCAACCAGCGGAACAAGCTCCGGCAGGTCTGCGGTCTGGCCTGTCGGATTGGCCGGAAAATTGATCCAGATGAATCTGGTCTTGCGGGTCAGCTTTTCCTTAAGCTCTGGGATACTTATCTTAAAATTGTTTTTTTGCGTCAGGTTGTAAAAAAT
>CAZVQH010000051.1:0-5843 GCA_964629205.1 uncultured Gammaproteobacteria bacterium | reverse complement strand
GTTACAATAAAATAAAAGGATAATATTATGAAAAAAAGAAAAGGACAGATACTGTTGATAACAGTCATGGTTCTGGCGACGATAATGACCGTTGTTTTATCTGTTTCCTTCCAGTCAATAACCGAGACTCAGGTCTCGAAGCTCGAGGAAGATTCCCAACGCGCTCTTGCAGCTGCCGAGGCGGCGATCGAAGCCTCCCTTAAGGATGGTTCAAATGTCATTATCGGAGAAGGATCGCTTTCAGATCTGACGGGGTTCAGCGGAGGGGCAACGGTCGAGAGTCTGACCGACAATGTATTTTTGTCGCCCACGGTCACGAAAGATTCCTCATATACTTTTTATCTTGGAGAATATGATTCAGTTGCCAAAACAATCGGACCGTCAATTGCCGAGGGAGTTGTGGTCTGTTTTGATGCCGGGACGAGTAATCCGGCAATAGAAATAACCCTGGTCAAGACAACGGGAGTTATTAAACATGTCGTTGATCCCAACAGCCCAAAGAGAATAAGCAATGGCTCAGGGTCGTCCGGCGTCTGTGGCGCCGACAGCGACTATGACTTCTCCTATGCCGTACCGGCCGGCGATATCTCGACAGACAGCAAACTTATGATTGTCAGGGTTCTTTATGCTTCAACGAAGCTGGTTTTTTCAAGGTCTTCTGATTTTCCGATTCAGGGTAAGACCGTCACATCAGACGCAACCACCCAGACAGGCGTCTCGAAAAAAATCGTATTATTCCAATCGAATCCCCAGATTCCCGCAGAGTTCTTCAGTACCGCCTTTTAATCAGTGAAGGAGAATAATCTCATTGCGTTTTGAGTCGTATGCTCGGCAACTTCGACAGGAGTGATATTTTTGATGATACCAATTGTTTCGGCGATCAATACTATATTTTTGGGCTCATTGGGAAATTTTTTATTGGGAGCGAGGAAGGGGGAATCTGTTTCAAGGACGAGTATTTCGATTGGAACTTGCCTTATGAATTCCTGTTTGTTTTTGTCATAAACAACATCACCGTCAACGCCTATAAATATCCTATGCGTTTTGGCAAATTCCAAGAGATCGGTATCAGCCTCGCAGCAATGAAAAACGGTTTTTTTCTCGAGGCGTGCGTCCCAGTTATTTTTAAGAACTTCAAGAAAATCCTCCTTTGCTTCGCGGTTATGGAGAATGAGACTTTTCTTGTGGCTTATCGCCAATTGCATCTGCGCTTTCAGGAATGATTTCTGGAGGTTCACAAATTCTTCCTCAATCCTGTATTCGGGATACTTTGTTTTTCTGTACATGTGCCGGTCTATTCCGACCTCCCCAACGGCAACGACCTTATTCTCCTTCAGTAGCATTTCAATCTGCCTGATCTTGTCATCGAATGCAGGCGAATCTTTTTGTTCCATCATTTCGAATATATGATGGGGGTGTATCCCGGCAGCCGCATACGCACCTTTGGTCCTTACAGCGATATCAAAAGCTTTTTTCGAGGTCGGGTAGTCGGTTCCGGGGATCACGATATGGCTTATTCCTGCTTCATTAGCGCGGTTCACAACCTCATCGGTATGACCATCGAATGTCTTGAAATTAAGATGACAATGGGTATCTATCAACATACTAACACATTATATGATATATTTTAATCATGACTATATTCATCGGTGCCGATCACCGGGGATTAGAGTTGAAAAATGCGCTTCTCGAATATCTGCATGAAAAAAATATCCGCATAGAGGATTTGGGTGCCTATGAACACGATCCTCTCGACGATTATCCCGATTTCGCCCAGAAAGTTGCCCAAGCGGTTCTCCAGAACCCGGAAGAGTTTTTGGGTATTGCAATCTGCGGGTCCGGATGCGGAGTAACCATGGCTGCAAACCGCTCCCGAGGAATCAGGGCGGGGTTGGCGATGAATGAGTCCATGGCAAAACATTTAAGGGAGAATGATCACGTCAATTTCTTAACCCTTGCTTCGGACTACCTCAAGGTTGAGGAGGCCGAGCGGATAGTGGATATTTTCCTGGCAGCGAGGCCGATAATGGATGAGAAGTATCTCCGCCGTGTCAGAAAATTAGACAACCTTTAAGAAATCGCTTCTGAATTTTTCCGGATTGAAAAACAAACTCCTTTTGAAAGCCATTCTTCCTATCTTGTTTCGGACATCGCGACGGAAATATATTTCACCGATCCGTTCGGCCATATCAGCGGGATTTTCCGGTTCGGCAAATAAAGCCTTGCCGTCCGAAATTTCCCTCAAGACCGGAATATTTGAAACAAGTGACGGGCATGAATTTGAGGCCGCTTCCAGCCAGGAAAAACCAAACCCTTCATCGCGTGACGGCAACACATTTAAGGCTGCCTGTTGATAAATCTTGAACAGTGAATAATCAGATATAAAACCGGGGAAAATAAACCTTCTATCACCTTTCACTTCTTCCATGAAACTTCTCAACTCCCTTTGCCACGGATGGTTTCCGACAGGTTCCTTGAATATTTTCCCGACAAATACACAAGTGGCGTTAACTATCTTTATAGCCCGGGCTAAATTAACCAGATTCTTATTCCAAGTTGCATCTCCTACGTATACGCAAAATTTTTGTGGGATTTCTATTTCCGTTTCGCCTTCCGTCTTTCTTGAGTTTATAAGGGATTTGGTAAGACAGGGATAGACCACATTGATTATTTTCTCGCTTATGCCAAGGATATTCACGATGTCCTTCTTTGAAGCCTCCGAGTCGGTAATGATGGCATCGTAGTTTTTGATCGCCAGCTTATTGAGAAATATATTCATGTTTCCCCTTAACCCCGCCGGAAAATAGCTGCCGTATTTTAAGGGAATAAGGTCGTGTATGACGGCGACCTGTTTTTTTGCCTGGCGTCTTAAGATAAGGGGGGGAGATAGGAAATTAAAAAAAGGATTTACGAAAGTCCCATCCCCCATATTTATGACTTTTTCAAAGTTCATAAACTCAAAGTCCGTATTGAAGTTTTCCTTAAGAAGCTGCAGATACCTTCCAATTCCCCGTACGCGGCTCAGGCTGTCCTGGGTGGTCGGGTCATAGACATAAACCTTTTTAGCCATGAATCAATTATATAACAGATGTAAAAAAATAATTTTTTTTATATAATCATAAAAATATGAATACGGTCAACAAAATAAAACTTTCCGAGAAGGATGTTCGCGAATTGGTTTCGGAGAACAGATATAAAGTCGATCCAAAAAAGAAATATTTCAGCCGCTGCATAGACGGAAGGTATAAAAACGATGACGGATTGGCCGCCCAGGCTTTTCCCGGTGCCGATTTGGGAGAGTTGGCCTTGATTCTGGCAACAGCCCGGTCTTACGGATTGGAGATAGATATGGATAAAGCTTATACGAGTCTTATTGACGTTATCGGGAGTGATAAGGATTTTACGTTCCACACAGACAGCCATGGAGATCCGGAGGCCCTGGCTTCAGGATGCGGACACTTCAAACAAATAAATCTTGACCCGCAGGCATATAAACTTGAACCATCCGATATTGATTTCATGAAAAGCAAACTGACGTATGTCAAATCTAAGGGCGCGGACCAAGTCGTGCTCGGCGGCGAACATATGGAAGGAGCGATCTTATTGGTCAAGGGCGACGGGTGGGGTATTTATCCCCAGTATAACCTGGAAACGGAGCGCGGCAACAAATTTGTTGAGGTCTTTGTCTATCATCAGACCCTGACTGATGAGAAACACCGTGTTCTTGCCGAAAAACTACTTGACAGCGGGGCCGTAAAGTTCAAGTTGGGGGAAGACAGAGAATATCTTTATGAGATATTATCTGAGACGGCAGAAAATCACCTTATGGAAACCGCAAAAAGACTGGCCTCCGACCTGCCCATCTATACGGTTACGTTTGATATTGACGGAAGTTTCAAGATAAAAACAACATGAATCCAAGAACAAATCCGCTGAATAACTACTCTCCTCAGGAATAATCCACACCTCTTTTCCACTTATCATTTTTTGCAATCATGGAAAACAAATTCAATATCGTTATGGATTTCGACAGCACGTTTATAAAGGGTGAAGCCCTGGAACAACTAGCCGAGATATGCTTGTCCGGCAACCCAAAAAAGCATGAGATATTGCGGCGGATAAAGCAGATCACTGATCTTGGTATGGAAGGCAAGATCCCGTTTGGAGAGTCGCTTCAAAAACGGCTCGGGCTGCTCCCGATCAATAAAGTCCACCTTGC
Organism: uncultured Gammaproteobacteria bacterium; assembly: GCA_964629205.1. Lineage (GTDB taxonomy): Bacteria > Patescibacteriota > Microgenomatia > UBA1406 > GWC2-37-13 > GWC2-37-13. The sequence continues at coordinate 1,624 of CAZVQH010000051.1, read as the reverse complement.
GAGTCTAATCAGTCGTCTTAAAAAAACCGTCACGAAGTCGATACGGGAAAATAAAAAGTTTCTGAAAACCAACAGAAATCGCATTTTTATTGTTTCCGGAGGTTTTTTTGAATATATCTGGCCAGTGGTTCGACTTTACGGATTAAAAAAATCCAACATTTTCGCTAATAGATTTATTTTTGGCAGCAGGGGAGAGGTTGTCGGATGTGACCAATCCAATCCCCTTGTCAAAGAGCGAGGTAAAGCCCTAAAAGTAAAATCATTAGGTTTGGAGGGTAATATATATGTTGTCGGAGACGGCTATACGGATTACGAAATAAAAAAGAACAATCCCTCAAGCTGGTTTTTTGCATTTACTGAAAATATCAGGCGCGACAAGGTCCTAACCCTGGGCGATTTCGTCATTCGTAATTTTAATCAATTTATAAAAATCTGTAATCATGGCATTAAGCTCGGAAATATATAAACTGATGGGCATGCCCTACGAATTCAAGAGTTCCCCAAGAATCGATTTTGAGGGGAAGTCGGCAAACTGCCAACGGGCCGTGCATTTACTATACAAAGCACGCCCGGGAATGGAACTGCCGAAAGGAATGTGGTCCAAAGAAATATACGAAGATGAAAAAATGATTTTCGAGACGGTTGATTCCGGAACTGACCGGTTATTTGAAGCCGATATTCTGATATTCGGACCCAAGGGCAAGGTTGATCCTAAAAATTACCACCTGACCTATTATTCCGGACAAACCGATGAGTCTGGAGACCCATTAATTGCCCACGCCAATTCATACGACCTTGCATTTTCAGTTTGGCCGTTATCGAAATTTTTTCAATACGAAAGATATGGAGAGCTGAAACGTATAAAACGGGTAAGGCCGGATTTGTTCAAGGTCTATATCATGCCACTGATTCACGGATCGTATTGAAAATCACCAAAAATTATTATATTTTATTAACCAACAATGATACTCGGGCCAAAAAAATTACTTCAGCTTGTCAAAACAAAAAAACTGGTCGAAGACCTGGACAAACGCGAATTGACAACTCCGGAGGGGGCGGGATTCGATATCAGACTCGGCGAAGTCCATAAGTTGAATGGCGGGAGCGCATTCCTTGGAGTCACCCATAGGGAGACCCCAAACATAAAGACAGTTGCGAAATATGATTCCAAAAAAGTGACTTCATATACCGTCAAACCCGGCGAATTCTGCCTAATGTCATCAATTGAAACCTTCAATATTCCGCTTGATATCACCGTTAATTTCAAACCCCGGACAACAACATTCAGATCGGGGCTTATAATCCGCACCGGAAATGTAGCCCCCGGCTATAGCGGGAAAGTAACTTTTGCGGCCAAAAATGAAGGAACGGTTCCCGTTACTCTGGAATTGGGATGCCGGTTTGCCCATGCTCAGTTTGAGTGGGTAGACGGAGGCGGAACCCAATATAAGGGCCAATGGCAGGGCGGCCGCATCACGACCAAAAAACGGGAAAAACAGATTTAAATATTTTGCATAAATGAACAGTAAATCCGGAGAACAACAATATTTGGATTTAATGAAGGAAATACTCAAAAAGGGCGTCCGCAAGATCGATCGTGGGACCGGAGACGCATCATATACGG
>CAZVQH010000050.1:0-5879 GCA_964629205.1 uncultured Gammaproteobacteria bacterium | reverse complement strand
TAATATATCTTCTTTAAAAATTTAATATATAATTTTCTTTATATACATTATTTAAACTTATGAAAACAATCGAGAAAACAACAGAGATTGATGGTCAGAAATTAACACTTCAGTTCGGACGACTTGCACAGGCGGTTGACACTTCGGTTTACGCCACTTTGGGAGATACTGCAGTTTTGGTTACAGTAGCAGTCGGGCCAGAAAATCCCAATATCGATTACTTCCCGTTGACTGTTGAATATGCCGAGAAGCTTTATGCCGGAGGGCTAATTAAGGGCTCAAGATGGATCAAGCGAGAAGGACGTCCCTCGGACGATGCCGTATTGACCGGACGATTGATTGATAGGTCTATAAGACCGCTTTTCCCAAAGACATACAAAAAACAAGTTCAGGTCGTTGTAACTTTGCTTTCGATTGACGGAGTGAATGCGCCTGAAATTTTGTCGGCGATTGCCGTTTCGTCCGCTCTTTCGGTATCCTCAGTTCCCTGGAACGGGCCGATTGCAACTTCAAGAATCGGATATGTCACCTCGAGCGAACAGAAAGAGTCGGAGTTCATACTCAATCCCACCGAGAATGAACAGGATTTTTCCGATTTGGATTTGGTTGTGTCATCGACAAAGGATAAGGTTTTGATGATCGAAACCGAAGCCCAGATGATCAAGGATGAGGTCGTTCAGGCGGGTATAGAGATGGCTAAAGTCGAAAACCGCAAAATAATTGAATTCATAGAGGGCTTTACGAAGGAAATAGGAAAAAAGAAGGATTTGGCGCCCGAGCAGGTCAATTATTCCGAAATAACCGATTTGGTTAAAAGCAAATACGCAGCTCCGGTTGATGCCGCCGTCAAACAAGCCGCCGCAACTGCAGGTAGTGAGTCAAAGCAGATTTCCGAGATAGTCTCATCAATTTATGAGGATCTCGAAAAGAAATTCGATACAAAGCAGATAATGGCTGCGATAACCAAATATAATTACGACAATATCAAGGCTATATACTGGAGAAGAAATCCAGGCCGGATGGACGAAAAGTCGATGAAGTAAGAAATCTTAATGTTGAAGTTTCGATCCTTCCAAGAACCCACGGATCAGCTCTTTTCCAGAGGGGTCAAACTCAGGTTCTGTCGATTGCAACCCTTGGCTCAACGACACTTGAGCAGTTGATTGAAGGGCCGGAAGGCAAGGAAGCGAAAAGATACATCCACCACTATTCCGATGGACCTTATTCCTACGGCCAGGTCGGTAGATTTTTCGGGCCTTCGCGCCGGGCTATTGGTCACGGTGCTTTGGCTGAGAAAGCTTTGGAGCCGGTTCTGCCCACCGCCGATGAATTTCCATATGCGATAAGGGTCGTTTCCGAAATCTTGTCGGAAAACGGTTCAAGCTCGATGGGAAGCGTCTGCGGATCTTCGCTGTCTCTTATGGACGCAGGTGTTCCGCTAAAAGAAGCTGTTGCCGGAGTCGCGATGGGTTTGATGTCAAAATCCGATGATGAATATGTGGTTTTGACCGACATCGTGGGCCTCGAGGATTTTTCGGGTGAAATGGACTTCAAGATCGCTGGTACAAAAGACGGTATTACCGCAATCCAGCTTGATGTAAAAAACGCCGGACTGACCTCGGAAATGATCAAACAGACATTTGCCCAGGGCAAAAAAGCAAGACTTGAAATATTGGAAGCAATGAACAAAATAATCGACAAGCCTCGTAAGGAGGTTTCGAGATATGCCCCCAAAGTTGTCGTTCTGACCCCTCCGCCCGACAAAATCGGCGAGATCATAGGACCGGGCGGCAAAAATATAAGGGCTTTGATTGCCAAAACCCAAACCGAAATCAATGTCGATGACGACGGAAAAGTAACGATCTCGGGGTTGGACCGCGCTAAGGTTGATGAAGCGGTGTCGCATATTTCAAATATAACCCGAGAAATACAGGTTGGTGAGGAATTTGAGGGTGAAGTAAAGCGAATCCTGGCATTTGGTGCCTTTGTGGAAATGGTTCCCGGCAAGGAAGGTTTGGTTCACGTTTCAAAAATGGTTGCCGGAAAATTCGTGAAAGATCCGTCGGAAGTCGTTCAAATTGGCCAAAAAGTCCGAGTAAAGGTCTATCAGATAGACAATATGGGACGGGTCAATCTTCAGATGATAAAGTAACGGACGTCTCTAGATTTATATACTTCAAGCAGATAGAATCATTTATATGGCAAGAAAAAGATCGTTGATCAGATTACCTTTTTTGAAGTTCAAAATCAATCAACAGACCATTTTTAACATAATCGGATTTCTGTTGGTTGGAACAGGTCTTGTTTTTTTCCTTTCCTACGCAAAAAATGTCTTGACCGACGGTGAGGGAGTGGTGCTTTTTCAGATAAATCAGTATATTACCTCGCGTTTTGGTGGACTATCAATCCTTATCCCCTTCATGCTGATCATGATCTCAGGTCACTTTTTCAACTCAAAAAAGCTCAAAATCGTCAAACCGAATATGACGGGAGGAATAATCATGGTATTTATTTCTTTGCTGGGAATTTTTCAGTCTGGACAGTATGGAAAGGTAATATTCGAAAACCTTACCCTGGACTTTTCCCTTATTGGCGCCGTCATTATAATGGGTGTGATATTCATAATCGGGTTAGTCCTTTTTTTGGATACGTCAATAGACGCTTTCCTCATTTTTGTTTTTGACCTTCTTAAGGGTGTTTTCAGCTTCCTGAAGACTTATCTTTTCAGAACTTTTTTTGAAAAAGATACGGATAAAGAACTTAGGATTGCTTCAAAGGGGAAAGAGGAAAAGCAGTTTATTATGGATAAGAAAACCGAGGAAAAGTCAAGAGCTCCGGTTGCTCCGGTTGCAGCACCGACTATGTCGATGCCGCCGAAAGACCTGATCAATATCAGACCTTTGCCGTCAAATTCCAAATCATCGACATGGATCTATCCTCCCGTATCGCTTTTGGCGGACGTTGCCCAAAAAGAAGCTGATCGAGGTGATGTCAAACACAATGCTGACGTGATTGAAAAAACCCTTGATTCTTTCGGAATCCGTGCACGTGTCGCCGAGGTCAATTTCGGACCGGCCGTTACCCAGTATGCTATCGAAATCACAATGGGTACGAAGCTTTCGAGAATCACTGCCTTATCAAACGATATGGCGCTCGCTTTGGCGGCAACGACAGGACAGGTCAGGATTGAGGCCCCGATTCCGGGGAGAAGCCTTGTTGGTATAGAGATACCAAATAAGCGGCCGGAAATAGTGACGGAGAAAATGCTGCTTTCCTCGCAGGTCTTCACCTCCAATAATGATCCGCTGCTTGTTCCCTTGGGTCTTGACGTCTCGGGTCAGCCGGTTGCGGCATCAATTTCAAAAATGCCTCACGTATTGGTTGCCGGAGCTACAGGCTCAGGTAAATCCGTACTTTTGAACTCATGGATTTCGTCGTTCCTTTTCCGGACCAAGCCCGAGGATCTGAGGATGATCCTGGTTGATCCGAAGCGGGTTGAACTTTCAATCTACAACGGCATTCCCCATCTATTGACCGAAGTTATCGTCGATGCCGAGAAGATTATTTCCGCCCTTAAGTGGACAGTCAAGGAAATGGAAAACCGGTATAAGCAGTTTGCAACCGTCGGCGCTAGGAATATCGAAAGCTACAACTCAATTGAAGGAGTAGAAAAAAAGCCATATATTCTTTTTGTTATCGATGAATTGGCTGACCTTATGATTTTTGCCCCTGGGGAAGCGGAGGAATTGATAACGCGTATTGCCCAGATGGCCCGCGCGACTGGTATTCACCTTGTATTGGCGACTCAGCGCCCCTCGGTCGATGTCATAACAGGACTGATGAAAGCAAATATTCCGACCCGCGTTGCCTTCAATGTTTCCTCGATGATTGATTCGCGCGTCATAATCGACATGCCGGGAGCTGAAAAACTACTTGGACGTGGAGATATGTTGTACTTGCCGCCCGATAAGGCAAAACCGGTCCGTATCCAGGGCCCTTACATAACCGAAAAGGAAGTTGTTAACCTCGTCAAGTTCCTTAAAAGCCAGTCTCCCGAGATACATTATACGGAGGAAGTGACTGAGCAGGCCGTTACCGTCAGGTCCGGTGTCGGAGGGACCGTTGTTGTTAACGGCGGAGAAAATGATCCGTTGTTTGACCAGGCGCTTGAAATAATAATGCAGCAGGATAAAGCCTCTGCCTCGCTTTTGCAACGGAGGCTTTCAATCGGCTATGCGCGGGCAGCGAGGATTTTGGACCAAATGGAAGCGGCGGGATACGTGGGTCCGGCTGAAGGATCAAAGCCTAGGGACGTAATAAAGCGACAGGCGAATGCCGAGCCCAGCGACATGCAGCCTGGAGATATCCATTAAAACAGTCCGCCGGGTATCTGTTTCACTACTTTGGGAAGTTCTTTTTTCGCATCTTCAACCTCTCTTACGGCTTTTGTGTATCTGCAGTAATCGCAGTCGTCGCCGGGCGGGGGAATAGTCTTGTTGTTTAGGCATCTGTGGATATCGAAAATAGTTTTTTCTATCCATGAGTCGTCTCCCTTATAAGGAATAAGCTTGATATCGAATTCAAGTTTGGCGTCAAATGCCGCTCTATCCGTTGATCCGTTTGCATAAACAAAATAACCGGTCGGGGAAACCTTGAATCCGTTTTTCTTAAATAGCCACTGATAGATCTCCATCTGCCTTTTGTAACCAATCTGCCAATCTGCATCGAGCGAAACCTCCTGTTCTTTCGAGGTCGCCTTGTAGTCGACAATAATAAGCTCACCCTCCGGATTGATCCAAATATCATCAACCCCTCCGGTAATATACAAATTGGTTTCCTTGTGCAGATAAGTTATTCCGCCGCGTAAGGCGTCACGCCATGCATCCATCCGGCTATCGTCATACGGAACAGCCTTGAGTCCGTATGATGACATTAGCGGATGGGTGGTTTTGTCCGCCCGGTGGATATCGAATTCCTTCTTAAGCAGTTTGTCGACCGCTGAATTAAGCGAGAAAGGATAGCCCGGAGGCCGATCAACGCCAAGGCGGCGGTCCAAATAAAAACAGCGCGGACAGTTCATAAAAACGTCAATTCTTGACCTGCTTAATCTGAAAGGGTAGGAAGCGCCAGGGGTATAAACACTTTTTCGGTGGGGGTTGTAGTACTTGGACATAGGATATTATAGTCTATCAAATAAAATTGCTGCTATACTTTTATCATATGAAAACTTTTATAATCGCTTTGGTATGTTTTGTTTTGGGTGCGGGCGTTTTTTGGGGTTATGGCAAGTATCAGGGTTTGATGGATGATAATGACAAGCTCCGTAAGATGGTTAAGGAGATTCCTTCAACATCAATTGAGCCGACATCGACTCCTGCGCCCGGATTTGAAATAGAAGAAGCTGAGCCGGGTGCAATTGAGGGTGTATTGGGCTATCCTTCGGAGGGCATTCCTCCGCTTGAAGTCTATGCAATAAATAAAGCCGACAACAGCATATTTTTTATGGTCAAGACGGCAATGAACCAGGGTACTTTCACAATAGACAAGGTCGATTCCGGAACTTATAATCTGGTTGCCTATCCGATTGAGGATAATGGGACATTCTCCGGAGGTTATACAAAAGCTGTGCCTTGTGGCCTTTCAGTCATATGCAACGATCACAGTCTCATTGACGTCGAGGTACCGCCGGGGGAGACTGCCAAGGGAGTCGAAATAAGGGATTGGTACGCTCCTGAAGGCTCTTTTCCCGCAAAACCCAAACAGTAATTTTTTTATTTCTCTTGACATTTCCGGCAGACTATAATAAACTTACATATAGTTATGAGAAAAAATTGTTCCCAGGTCGTTCTTGAAAATTTTTTTGAGCCCTGCGTGCTTTT
>CAZVQH010000049.1:0-5924 GCA_964629205.1 uncultured Gammaproteobacteria bacterium | reverse complement strand
ATTATCGGGATGACCATAGTATCGCTCACTTCAGCTTATGCGTATACGGAATTTTTCGGATTCACGGGATCGCTTGACGAATCGTTCAAGCGGGGACGGATCTTTTACATCATTTTTCTGACTAATATTCTCCTGGCCGCCTTACTGGTTATCACTCCGTTTTTCCCGCTTTTTAAAATTGTCCTTTATACCCAAAGTTTGAACGGTCTCCTTTTGCCGGTATTTTTTTACTTTATTCTTAAAATAATAAATAATCGGGAATTGATGGGAAGATATGTGAACGGGCGCTTCTATAATATTTTTGCTGTCACCTCCTCGGTATTGATCGTTATCGCCTCAACCGTCGCAATAGTTTCAAGCCTTATCGGTTTTTGATTACCTATGAAGATAATTGATGCCAATGCCATTGACTCAACACTTGCCCACAACGATGTCCCCCGACGCGCGCTCATCAAGGTCGGTGACGGCAAGTCCGGTTTACAGACCGTGAACGACGCCCATCTTGAACCGGGTCGCGGTTTCAAACCCCACATACATGACGATTGCGAAGAGGTATATTACTTTCTTGAAGGGACAGGGATCATGAAAATTGACGACAAGGATATCGCCGTTCGGTCAGGAATGTGCGTCCTGGTTGAAACGGGGGAATCCCATGGTCTTGAGAATACCGGTTCGACCCATTTGCGATTCATCACAATCAGGGTTAAGGTTTAGACCTCAATAATTTTTTCCCACGGAAACCCTTCCCGGCCGAAATGCCCGTATGAAGCGGTCCTGAAATATATCGGCCGCCGTAAGTTCAATCCCCTGATGATTCCAGATAGGGAAGTATCAAGTATTTTATCCATAAAGTTTTTTATGACCGCCTCGCTTTTGCGGTTTGTGCCGAAAGTTTCCACCTCCTGCATGACGGGTTTCTTCGCCCCTATGAAATACGCAAGTCTGACTTCGCACCTACGTGCAAGTCCGTGTGCAACGATATTTTTAGCCAAAAATCTTGCCGCATAAGCGGCTGACCTGTCGACTTTCGTCGGATCCTTTCCCGAAAACGCGCCTCCGCCGACATGGGCAAACGATCCATAAGTGTCGACAATAATCTTTCGTCCCGTAACTCCTGAATCCGATGAGGGCCCGCCTATATGCCAGACTCCGGTGCCGTTGACTATCAGTTTTTCTGGTTTATACGCCAATCCGTATTCAGCCAATACCGGCATAACGCACTCTCCGTATAAATCTTTTCTTACCATATCGAGACTTACTTCCTCGCTGTGCGGGGCCGCAAGAACAATTGCCTCAATGGCATAGACGCCGTTGTTTTTTTTGGTTGCGGTTACCTGGGTTTTACCGTCTGGCCTCAAGTAGGGGAGGACTCCCGATTCGCGAAGCATATCGATCTTCATCGCCAATTTGTGGGCGACGATTATCGGAACCGGCATATATTCCTTCGTTTCATCTGTCGCATACCCAAACATCATTCCCTGATCTCCCGCGCCGAGATTATCGACTCCCACTGCGATTTCGGGAGACTGGGTATGGATCTTCACAACGACCGGAGAGTTATGGGTGAACTTCAATTTCGGATCCACATATCCCAGTTTCTTGATTGTCCGGGCAGCAATTTTCCTATAGTTAAGCTTCGTCTTGGTCGTGACTTCCCCAACCATCGCGACAAAGTTTTTCGATACCATGGTCTCAACCGCAACCCTTGAATATTTATCCCCTTCAATAGCCGCATCCAGAACCGCATCCGATATCTGGTCGCAAATTTTATCAGGATGTCCCGAACATACGGATTCAGACGTATATGTCTTCATGGTTTTATTCCCGTCATTCCGAGGGAAGTCGAGGAATCTTCTTTCGGACTGACAAATTTATAATAAAAAAACCCGCTCATATGCGGGTACGTTAATTTCTCGCAATTGAGCATATCGATACTAGCTTTAGCACCGTAAACGCCGACTGCGTTTCGGTTGCTGGCAGCTCATAACGGGCTAGAACCCTCGCTGTCTCTCTTGATATTTACGTTCCTTCGCGCCAGGAATCCAGATATTGCTTCTGTTCCATGGTCAATTGATCTATAGTAACTCCTTCTGATTTCAATTTCAAGCGTGCGATTTCCTGATCCAATTTTTTCGGAAGCGAATAAACCCTGTTTTCCAGTTTTCCCTTATTCTTCCACATGTATTCGGCAGCCATCGCCTGGCCGGCAAAACTCATGTCCATAACGGATGCCGGATGACCTTCTGCCGCCGCCAGATTGATTAATCTTCCCTCTCCGAGAAGATATACTTTCTTTTTTCCGAAGTCATATTCCTCAACCATTGGCCTGACTCTCGATATTTTTTTGGCAAGTTTTTTAAGGGCGCCCTTATTGATCTCGACGTCGAAGTGCCCGGAATTTGCCAATAAAATTCCGTTTTTTGCGGCCTTCATATGAATTTCGTCAACGACATGTTTGTCTCCCGTTGCCGACACTAGGATGTCTGATATTTTGACGGCATCAATTATTTTCATCACCCGGTAACCGTCCATCCTTGCCTCAAGCGCTTTTAAGGGGTCAACCTCGCAGACGATCACATCTGCTCCCAATCCACGAGCTCTCATGGCTATTCCGCGTCCGCACCAACCGTATCCGGCAACCGTCAAAGTACGTCCGGCGATAAGCATGTTCGTTGCCCGGATTATTCCGTCCATCGTTGACTGTCCTGTCCCGTAGCGGTTATCGAACATATGTTTTGTCAGGTTATCGTTGACAGCCAGAACCGGAATTTTTAAGGCATTGTCCTTTTCCATTGCCCGAAGCCTTATCACTCCGGTTGTTGTTTCCTCGGTTGAACCGACTACATATTTGAGATAATCCTTCCGCTTGTTGTGCAGAAGTCCAACCAAGTCAGCTCCATCATCCATAGTCAGATTCGGCTTGGCATCAATTGCGGCATTGAGATGTTTGTAGTATGTCCTGTTATCTTCTCCCCTTGTCGCAAAAACGGAGATATTGAAGTCGGAAACAAGCGAAGCGGCAATTGCGTCGTTGGTCGAGAGGGGATTGGAGGCACATAAGAGAACGTTGGCTCCACCCTTTTTCAAAGCGATCGCCAAGTTTGCGGTTTCTGAAGTTACGTGAAGACAAGCGGCAAGAGTCACACCTTTAAGAGTTTTTTCTCTAGTGAATCTTTCCGATATCAGTTTGAGGACCGGCATTTCCCGCGCCGCCCATTCGATGAGTTTTTTGCCTTCTTTTGAAAGAGAAATATCTTTGACATCGTATTGCATGCTAAGAATCTTACAAGCTGCCAAGTCGTTTTTCAATCGCTTGTTTTGAAGGGTGGTGATTTGCGGTCCCGTATTTCTCTATGGCAAAGCTCGCCATAACGTTTCCAAGCTTCAAGGCATCCCTCAGTTTTAGTCCTGATGTTATTCCCGCAACAAAGCCGCCGCGCCACGCATCACCGGCGCCGGTCGGATCAATAACCTTCCTAACCGTACACCCCGCTACCTCATACTTTTCCCCGCCACCTTCATACCTTACGCCGTACTCTCCCAAAGTAGTTATGACGTTTATTCCTTTTTTATTCAGGACGCTGACCGTCAATTCAAGTCTCTTTGTGATCACCGCAATTTCATAGTCGTTTCCGATCAGATATTTTGCTTTCATAATCCCATCCTTCAAATCAGCATCTTTTATCCAGGTCATTGCCATTCCAGGATCGTAGAGATAGTCGACTTTATTTTTTATTGCCGCCTTCTGGAAGTTAAGGAATGCCTTCGGGTGGTTGGCGGAAATAACAAGCAAATTGGTTTTTCTGAGGTGCTTATCAAGCTTAATCGTTTTTGCCATTTCATTTGCTCCGTAGTAAAATCCCCATATCTGATTGTTTTTGCGGTCGGTGATGACCGAACCGAAGGCGCTATATAATCGTTTGTCAACGAGGATGCCAGAGGTATCTATTTTGTTTTTTTCGAAAAAATCAAGAAAAAACTTACCGTCTTTGCCGACTGATGAAAGGATTTTGACCGTATTTTTGCTCTTCAGGAAATCGTTTGCTATCTGGCAGTTATAGGCAATGTTTGTAGCTGTTCCTCCGAACTGTTTTTCAAGACGATCGACAACAAACGAAACGTTAATCTGGTGGAGTTTTTCAGGATGAAAGTACTCTACAAACTTTCCGGGGAAATCCATGATCTCGTCGTAACTGATTGAGCCTGTCACAAGAATATTCATATCGTTTTAATATATTAGCATATCTTGATATAATTATGCCTACCATGATCGTCCATAAGCAGACTTCTCATTTCCTCTCTTTGATCATTCCTGTGTACAAGCAGGAGAAAATAATTGTCAAAAACGTCAAACAAATAAAGGCAGTCCTTGATTCCATCCGCTACGATTACGAGATCATAACCGTATTTGACGGAACCGTTGACCAGTCATACAGAAAAGTTAAGGAGGCGAATATTCCAAAAGTCAAAACGCTTTCATATATAAGGAATCAGGGCAAATCCTATGCCGTTCAGATCGGCATGAAAAAAGCAGTCGGGGACTATGTGATGTTCATCGACTCGGGAATGGAAATTGACCCAAACAGTATTTCCATGCTACTGGAACACATGGAATGGTACGACGCCGACATAATCGTCGGCTCCAAACGTCATCCGGCGTCACAAGTCAATTACGTTGCCACTAGGCGGATATTGAGCGAGGGATACTTTCTCGTTGTCAAATTGTTGTTTGGAATAAAAGTCCGGGATACACAAGCCGGAATAAAAATTTTCAAAAAGAAAGTACTCGAAAAAATTCTTCCCAAGCTCGTAGGTAAAAAATTTGCGGGTGATTTGGAAATGCTTGTCGTCGCCGACACTTTGGGATTCAAGCGAATTTATGAAGCTCCGATTAAACTGGACTATGCGCTCGGAAACCTCACCTCAGCCGCCACCTTTAAAGCAATTGTCGACATAGTTATTGACACCCTGGCTATCTGGTACAGGAAAAATATTTTAAGGTACTACAAAAGATGAAAAAACCCAAAATATCGGTACTCATGCCTGCATATAACGCCGAAAAATACATTGCAGATTCTATTCAAAGTATTAGAAATCAAACATTTAAGGATTTTGAATTGATTATTTCTGACGATGGGTCAACTGACCGAACCTGGGAAATAATACACAAGTTTAAAAGGAAGGATAAACGAATAAAAATTTTCAGAAATAATAAGAACCAATATATAGCGGTGAATAGAAATATACTTGTCAAACATTCAAAAGGTAAGTATATTGCTTGGCAAGATGCCGATGATATATCAATAAACGACAGACTTCAGAGCCAATATGATTTTATGGAAAATAATCCGGAGGTCGGTATTTTGGGAGGATTCTTACAGTTCTTTAACGAACATAATATGACTACAGTCAGACGCTACGCTGAAACCGACATTGAGCTAAGAAATAATATTTTTAAATATTCTCCGGTTGCTCAACCAACTGCTATGATTAGAAGAAAGTGCTTCGCAAAGGTGGGTTACTATAATCCAAAATATCCACCCGCAGAAGATATTGATATGTCATTTAGGATAGGCGCTAAGTATAAGTTTGCTAACCTACAAAAAGTAACTCTCAAATATAGAGAACATAATAATTCGGCTACTTTTAGAAAACTCAGGAAGATTGAGAGCGCCACTATTGAAGTTAGATTAAAAAATAATCTTATGCATGGATACAAAATGACTTTAATTGACTATTTATACAATTTGGTACAATATATATCGATGTTTATCGTACCTCCATCGCTTAAAATTAGACTATTTAATTATTTTAGAAATAATAAGGCATGATTAAAAAGAATTCAAAAATTTTTGTTGCTGGTGGCCAGAGCGGATTAGTGGGAACAGCGATCGTAAGATCCTTAAATCGAAATGGTTTTAAAA
>CAZVQH010000048.1:0-6063 GCA_964629205.1 uncultured Gammaproteobacteria bacterium | reverse complement strand
GCAAAGGAAGAGTCGGGATCGGAATCGGACGCGGACTTGAAGTCCCCCCAGCCATACAGAAGGCGATAAGTTACGCAAAAAAACACATGATTGCAGTTCCTCGCCGGGGTGGAAAAACAATTACCCATGAAATCAGACTTAAGTATAAAGCGGCCTATGTTCTTTTGAAGCCGGCGCCTGAAGGTACCGGACTTAAGGTCGGAAGCGTCGCCCGTGTTCTTTTGGATCTGGCGGGAATAGAAAATGCTTCTGGAAAGATATTGAGAAGCCGCAACCAACTTGTCAATACCTATGCAATAATGGAAGCCTTAGGCAAGTTAAAAAATTTAAGTAAATAATATGGAAATCCTTTCTAAATTACCTAAAACAACTGCCAAAAAAAATAAAAGGAGAGGAAGAGGATTGGGGTCGGGTAAGGGATCCAAATCCGGTCGCGGCACAACCCGTCATCAGAGCGCCCGCGGAAAAATACCCTTGCATTTTGAAGGAGGACAGGGAAGACTGGTCAAGAGATACCCGCTCTTGCGAGGCAAGGGAAAGAATAAATCAAGAGCAATCAAACCGTCTATAATTTCTCTTTCACGTCTTAATATATTTTCGGACGGTGACGTTGTTGAATACGCAACCCTACTTAAAAAAGGTTTGGTCGAGGAAGGCAAGGATAAAACCGTTAAAATATTGAATGACGGAGGGTTGAAAAAGAAATTAACGGTTCGCCTCGCCACATCAAAAGCCGCAAAACAGGCCATTGAAAAAGCGGGTGGAACGGTTGAAGTTAAATAAACAAGCTACAATGCTAAAAACAATAAGGGAGAAAATTGGCCTTCTCTTTAAAGATCCGCAAATAAAAAGAAAGATATTTTTTACCCTTACAATCTTCCTTTTTTTCCGTTTATTCGCCTTTCTTCCTGTTCCCGCAATCGATATTGTTAAATTGAAAAGTCTTTTTGCCCAGAATCAGTTTCTTTCGCTACTCGATATATTTTCGGGAGGAACATTGATTAACTTTTCAGTTATGGCGTTGGGACTTAATCCTTATATCAACGCATCGATCGTTATTCAGCTTTTGACGGCGATGATTCCAACTCTTGAGAATCTTTCTAAGGAGGGTGAGTATGGACGGGCCAAGATAAACCAGTATACGAGATTTTTGACTGTTCCCTTGACAATCGTTCAGGCCATTGGCATATTCGTGCTTCTCAAAAATCAGGGGATAGTCGGGGTAATGACTCCGTTGGAGTTTTTTTCGTTCATTCTGACTATGGTTGCCGGAACTTTCATCCTCGTTTGGTTTGGGGAGTTGATTTCCGAATTCGGACTCGGTAACGGAATATCACTCATCATATTAGCCGGAATAGTGGGAAGACTTCCGATCGTATTGTCCCAGGCCGCAACCGTTGTGACCGCAGAAACAATCTTCAGTATCATTGTTTTTGTGGTGCTGTCGATTGTTGTTATCGCGTCCATCGTATTCATAAATGAAGCGGTCAGGAAAATACCGGTTTACTATGCAAAGAGGGTAAAAGGCAACCGGCTTTATTCTGGAGCGACCAACTTCCTACCTTTGAAGCTGAACCAGGCGGGAGTGATTCCGATCATATTCGCGGTTTCATTTGTGTTGATGCCGCAACTTATTGGCAACTTCATCGTTTATTCAAAAAATCCGGCCTTATCGACCGTCGGCCGGTTTCTGGTAACTTTCTTTTCGCCGGAAGGTTTTTTCTATAACTTCTTCTACTTTATCCTGGTTATAGGGTTCACCTATTTCTACACCGTTGTCGTCTTCAATCCACAAAAGATATCTGAAGAAATTCAAAAACATGGAGGATTTATTCCGGGCATAAGGCCGGGAGCTGCGACAAAACAGTACCTGGAAAAGATCGTCTATAGGATTACATCAGTCGGGGCGATTTTTCTTGGATTGATCGCTGTGATGCCTGTTCTTGTTTCCAAGGTAACGGGATTGACCAATCTGGTAATTGGGGGAACGGGAATCCTGATCGTCGTATCCGTAATCCTTGAAACATTCAAAATGATTGAGGCGCAACTTGTAATGAAAAGTTATGACAGGTTTGCAAAGTAAGAAGTTAATAGTTTTATTAAATAAATATGGCAAAAAAAGGATCAAGAATTCAGGTTGGGCTGATCTGTGAGGTCTGCAAATCACAGAACTATGTGGTTGTTAAAAACAAAGTCAATACCACAACCGCCTTGAAACTCAAAAAATACTGTTCCAAATGCAAGAAACATACCGCACACAAGGAAACGAAAAAGTTAGATTAAAATTTTTACTTTATGAAAATAGTCTTAATCGGTATTCAAGGCTCTGGTAAGTCAACCCAGGGAAATTTGCTGTCACACCAGCTAGGTATCCCTTACCTTTCAACCGGCCATATTTTCAGGCAGTTGGCAAAGGAAAAAACAAAGCTCGGTCACTATATCAAAGTTGTCATCAATACAGGGCTTCTGGTGCCGGACGAGAAAACGATCGAAATTGTAAATACCTACCTTTCCCGACCCGAATATCGAAAAGGTTACATATTGGACGGCTTTCCGAGGACCATCGCCCAGGCCAAGAAATTTTCCAATAATGTTGATCGGGTTGTATATCTGGAGATACCCGATAAGGAAGCGATCTACAGACTGGTTTACAGGAACAGTGAATTGAGGGAGGATGAGACGATCCCCGCCATAAAAAAAAGGATAGAATCATTCAAAAAATTCACTATCCCTGTTCTGGAATATTACAGGAAGGAAAAAAAGCTTGCCGATATTGACGGAACCCAGCCTATCGGGACGGTCAACCAGGAAATACTGAAGAGTCTTGGAAAGCAGCTCATTAAAAACAAGATTGAAAACTGGAAGCAGAACAGTAAAAAACTTATATGTATCGTAGGATTGCCAGGAGTCGGAAAGACGGATGCAACTAATTTTTTTAAAGAGAGAGGGCTCCCGACAATTTCTTTCGGGCAGGTCATAAACGATTTTATTGATGATAATAACTTGCCTCACGTTGAAAAAACCCACAAGAAGATCCGCCTTGATTTAAGGCAGAAGTACGGAATGGCGGCGATGGCCAAGATGAATGAAGTTAAGATAAAGAAGGCATTGAAAACAAGCATGACGGTTGTCATTGACGGACTGAGAAGCTGGCAGGAATATACATATCTCAGGAAGGCTCTGCCGAAAGTCCAGATCTACCTGCTCGGTATTTATGCCGATAAACATCTCAGATGGTCAAGATCCGTCGCCAGAAGCCACAGGAATAAGCTTTACGGGGAGGATAGGGACTTGGACGAGCTGATTGGAATAAATATGGCTCCCACTATTGCGTATGCGGATTTTCTTGTAAAAAATAACTTTTCGATAGAGGATTTCCATGACAAGTTAGAAGAAGTCTACAGAATAATTTATTATTCATAAGGCCTCTCTTGCCCAAACGACAGCAATGATCGACTATAAAAGCGAACAGGAAATAGAATTGATGAGAAAGGGCGGAGAAATGCTTAGGAAAGTTGTGGCAGATCTTATCCCGAAAATCAAGGAGGGCATTACGACAAATGAGATTGACAGGGAAGCAGAAAAGCTCATTAAAAATCAAGGAGGGGACTCATCGTTCAATAAAGTTCCGGGGTACAGGTGGAGTACATGCTTATCCATCAATGACCAAGTCGTCCATACGCCGCCTTCAAACCGCAAGGTTAAGAACGGGGACGTCTTCACAATTGATATAGGTATGTATTACAAAAAATTTCACACCGATTTTTCGACCACATTTGTGATTGGCGGTAAAACCGACCCGGAAACGGAACGTTTCTTGAAAGTTGGGCGCGAAACTTTGACCCGCGCGATCTCAAAGGCGGTCAAAGGGGGTAGGCTGGGGGAAATATCAAAGACAATTCAGGACGGAATTAGGAAGTCCGGATACTTTATTATGAAGGAACTGACAGGTCATGGTGTCGGTCGTGAGCTGCACGAGGACCCGTTTGTTCCAGGATTCATAAACAAGCCGGTTGAGAAGACTCTGGAGATTAAACCAGGACTTGTAATTGCGATTGAAGTGATATATTCCAGGGGAACGGAAGAAATCGCCTATGAAAAGGGCGATGATTGGTCTATAATATCGGCTGATAGGAGTCTGACAGCCTGTTTTGAGCACACTGTTGCAATAACAAATAACGGAACAGTCGTATTGACCTGAATATAGAGTAATTTCCGTTGTACATATTGTCTTTTTTGTGCTAAAATATTAGGTTTATGAAGGATAACGTAGCAATAGTTGAGGGCGAAGTGGTCGAAAATTTGCCCAACACGCTTTTCAGAGTCAAGCTTTTCAACTCTGAAAAAGTGATTCTATGTTATCTGTCCGGCAAAATGAGGAAAAATTATATAAAAATTCTTCCCGGAGACAAGGTGAGAGCAGAGGTCACACCTTACGATTTAAATCGGGGAAGAATAGTTTATAGAATTTAAAAACAATGAAAATAAGATCATCAGTGAAAAAAATTTGTCCCAAATGTAAAATGGTTAAACGAAAAGGGAAAATATATGTAGTTTGTTCAAACGTTAAACATAAACAGAAACAAGCTTAAAATAATATGGCAAGATTAATGGGTGTGACTTTACCGGATGAAAAGAGAATTGATTATGCTTTGACTTTGCTTTATGGAGTCGGGTGGAGTAATGTTAAAACCGTTCTCGATCAAGTCAAAGTTGCCGCAAACAAGAAAGTCAAGGAAGTGACCGAAGAGGAATTCAAGAAGATTCTTGAAGTCATCGAAAAGAACTACAAGATCGAAGGTGACTTAAGAGAACACTTGACCGAGAATATAAAGAGATTAAGGGAAATTGGAAGTTATAGGGGCACCCGCCACGTCAGGGGTTTGCCGTCTCGAGGTCAGAGGACCAAGTCAAATGCCCGCACAAAGCGTGGAAAGAGAAAGACTGTCGGAGCGCTGAGGAAAGAAGCTTGGGCAAAGCTTGAGGCAGGCAAGTCTGCTGCTGCAGCAACCGAAGCGAAGGCCGCAAAATAATTATTAAATAAGTACTATGGCAAAACAAAAAATTCAAAAAACAGTGGAAAGAGGCAGAATTTACATTACCGCAACTTTTAACAACACCTTGGTTACGGTTTCCGACGAAAAAGGTAATCCGGTCGTTGTCGGTTCAACCGGAATGCACGGATTTACGGGAACCAGAAAGTCAACCCCGCATGCCGCAACCGTCACTACGGAGACAGTTTTGAAAAAAGCCACAGAGCAATTTGGATTGAGGTCTGCAGATATTTTCGTAAAAGGAATCGGACCCGGACGGGAAGCCGCTCTCCGATCAATCAAGGCTTCACATGTCGAGATTAATCGTATTATTGATATTACGCCTGTGCCCCATAACGGTGTCAGGCCACCAAAAATCAGAAGAGTCTAAACTATGAGATACACAGGTCCAAAAAACAGAATTGCCAGGAGAGAGGGAGTAGATTTGGGATTAAAAACACCCGGATCAAAGTCGCATGCGAGATTGTTGAATAAGCTTAACGTTCCTCCCGGTCAACATGGTGCGCGGGGTCGCAGAAAAATTTCAGAACGAGCCATCCAGTTGAGAGAAAAACAGAAATTGAGATTTTTGTTCGGACTCACAGAAAAACAGCTTAAGAATTACTTCAAGAGCGCAAGCATAAAGAAAGGTAATACCGCCCTTCATGTTTCTCAATATCTCGAAAAAAGACTTGATAACGTAGTTTACAGATTGGGACTGGCTCCGACACGGGCCGCCTCACGCCAATTGATTTCCCATGGACACGTCTTGGTAAATGACAAAAAAATAAAAGTAGCTTCTTACCAGATGAGGGTTGGCGAGAAGGTATCCTTCAGGAACGATAAATCCTCAGCTATTCCGTATATCAAGACCTCACTTGAAAACAAAGATCTTATTATCCCGGCTTGGTTGGAGAAAAAAGCCGTTGTTGGCAAATTGATTTCCGAACCAACCATTGAGGAAATAATCAAACAGGTAAATCTGAGATTAGTAATTGAGTATTATTCTCGCTAATTAACAGTTCTATAT
>CAZVQH010000047.1:0-6139 GCA_964629205.1 uncultured Gammaproteobacteria bacterium | reverse complement strand
CGCTTATAAAATGACCCCACATAATTTTGGCACCGGCAATCTGAAGGTACATGGATTCAAGGCTTTTTGTTTTGGAGAGCACAAGACCGAGAGACGGGTTAACAATGTCGGTTACAAGCGATGAGACCACTTTGGTGACGGCGCCTCCCAAGATAAAGCCTACGGCAAACCCGGCAACTCCCCGCTCCCTTATGAATTCGATAAACCCTTTCATGAGTTTATTATAATTCATTAATGAGGTATATTGCCAGCCACTATAAAAAAGTGCTATTCATGCTTTTGATCGTGTTTCTGCCAACCCAGTTGGGAAAGCATTTTTTTTTGGATTTTTCCTACTTGTCGGGGGTGAGGGTAGATTATCTGTCCCCGACAATATATTTTATAGATTTTATAATCATTGCCCTTTTTTTTGCCCACATAAAAGATGTCATGAAGTTTTTCCGCCGCAAAGTATTTTTCTATCTGGCAATATTATTAGCCTTCAATGTCGCTCTTGCCCAATCCCCTCCGCTGGCCCTTTACGGTGCATTCAGAATAATTGAATTGCTGGTTGTAATTTCCCTTGGCAACCGGTTGATCGGTTCAATCGGAACACGCATAATCCTTTTCTCATTTACTCTGCCGGCTGTTATGGAGTTGGGGTTAAGCGCCGCCCAGCTTTTTTTTAAGCATTCAATTCAAGGCCCATTCTATTTTATCGGTGAAAGATTGTTCAGTGTAGGCACGCCGGGGATTGCCAAAATTGCCATAAACGGTCTGGAGTATTTGAGGCCTTACGGGTCGTTTTCCCATCCAAATTCCATGGCGGGATTCTACCTCTTGGTTTATTTTTTTGTTTTTACTAACAGGATATTTGATAAGCATGTTCTTCTCAAATATTTTTCCCTACTGATTTTCTCATGCCTAATTTTTATTTCTTTTTCCAAGGCTGCAATCGTAACATTTTTATTGCTGAATATTACCCACTTAATTTTTTATAGGCAAAACATCTGCAGGATTTGCGTAATCAGTCGGTTGGTGGTGTTGGCAGTAATCTCCGTAATTTTCCTCATTCCGTCCGGTGATCCGTTGACGGCATTGAAAAGATTTGAACTGATGGGAAATTCCGTAAATGTCATACTGAAAAACCCGGTCACCGGGGTCGGGGCCAACAACTACCTTATCGCCCAGTCGCAATATGCTTCAAAGTTTCCGTTCTTCTTCAATCAGCCCGTCCACAACATCATTCTACTATTCTTGAGTGAAATGGGAATAATCGTCGGCGGCTTAATACTGTTTCAAATGGGTAGATTCTTGAAAAAGAATCTAAGAGGTTCGGGATGGTTATTGGTCGCGGTGGTATTTATGACAGGACTAGTAGATCATTACTGGGTGACACTAATTCAGAATATGATGGTTATGGGAGTGATAAGCTCTATAAGCTTTCGAGATCTTTTTTTACCTGCAGGTTCAGCATCTCCAATTGCTTCAAAGACTCATCGAAGCCGGTCGGCAAGGTCTTCATCAACTCGTCAATAAGTTCGCCGTGTTTTGCGTTTGAAAGCTTAAGAATCTCAACAAAGCTTGAGTCAGGAGACGTTCCTTGGGTTTTAGCCTCCTTGAGGATAGGGGCTATTTTAAGGAAGTACTTTTCAGCTTTAGACATGGCTTCAACTGCCTGGCTGTTTTTGCCTTTTTGGGAAAGAGTCAACGCCATTGCTGCGCGCTTGTCGGAATAAAGAAGGTATAGCTGGGCTTTTTTGAGGTTGTCTCTGGTCAAGAATTCCGTAATCCGGTCTCGGACGATCTTCACAAAATACAAAGGATTGTCGCTGAGAAGTCCCGGATACGGAAGATCATACACCACCTTTTGATCGGTTGTGTCGACTGTTGCCCCCGACGACTCCATGACGAAGTAGCCTGCAGCGGGAATTGCGATGAGTATAAAAATTACGATTATTAATCGGCTTAAGCTTTTCATGTTCTAATCATTTAGTATACAATAAAGCCCTAAAAAAACAATCCCCCGCATTAAGAAACGGAGGATTGCTATCTTTTATCCAAGATCCTCAAAAATTATTTCACTAATCTTTTCAAAGATTTACCAGCGGTAAATCCAGGAGTTTTAGTGGCTGGGATTTGAATCTCAGCTCCTGTTTGAGGATTTCTACCTTTTCTAGAAGCTCTTTTTCTCACCATGAAAGTTCCGAAACCGGTGACTACCACTTTCTCTCCTCTTTTCATAGCATCGGCCATTGTGGAGAAGACTGTTGAGACAGCATCTTTTGCTGCTTTGGCGGTAAGGTTGGCTTTCTTGGCAACTTGAGCGACTAAGTCTGCTTTTGTCATTGTGTTTTTCACCCCCTTTCTTATAATTGTTCTTTGAAGCGTTGCAACAATTAATTGCTAACAGAATAGTCGTTTTTTGGCGTCTTGTCAATCTATATTAAAAACATCTTATTATAACAATCTACATCAATTTGAAGGCTTTGTGACAATGCGATTGATCACATGAAATGATCGAAGCTTGTATTTTTGATTCTTACATTATCAATGAAAAATCCCCTTCCATTATTCACGGTTCCTATTTTTATGTAAGGTGCTTTTTTGCTTGATTGGGTAAATAAGATCCGATAATCTTCCCCTCCTGACAAGGCGTATGCGATGGGATCATATTTATATTTTCGACAAAACATTTTCAATTCCTTAGATAAAGGAATACTGTCGGCATCGATTATTATTTTTTTCCCCGATTTAGGGAACAGCCGAAAAATGTCGGAGGAGAGGCCGTCGCTTACATCCATGGCGCTTGTCGCATGGCGTACAAGATAGCGGGAAACCGCAAGATCGATATCAGGATTAAGATGTTTTTCGATCAGTATCTTTTCAAAACCTTCAGGTTTTGCGGTCTTCCTCATTATCAACTCCAACCCGGCCTTGGAATCGCCCAGAGTACCGGTTACGAAGATTGTATCCCCGGCTTTTGCCTTTTCCCTTGATATAAATTTTTTTGTTTCACCGATCATGAAAACATCTATTCCGATTTTTTCGGAAGCGGCAATATTTCCTCCGACTATCTGACATCCATAAAACCTGCAGGCGCGAATTATTCCTTTATAAAGGTCATCCACATATGAGACATCGATGTCAGGGAGCATGATTGAAATCAAGGCAAACTTCGGAATACCACCAGCGGCTACTATGTCGGAAACATTAACAGATATGGACTTAAATCCTACCTTTTCAGGGAGATAGCTTCTGAGGAAGTGCTTGTCTTCAATAAGGATATCGCAGGTTGCAACATGACTAATCCCCCCGATTTCAATCAGGGCACAATCCGAGCCAATCCGGGAGGGTGAGAGCGACTTCTTGATGCGTTCTATAAGTCCCAACTCTCCGATCCGTGAAATTTTCATTGTTAGATCTTTGTTGTTGCCTCGGCTCTTGACTCGCGGATCACGGTGACTTTTATCTGTCCAGGGAAGACATCGAATTTTGATTCCAATTCTTCTCTGATATTTTCAGCCATGACAACCGCTTCATCGTCAGACACCTCATCGGGTTTGACAATGACTCTCAATTCACGTCCTGCCTGAAGCGCATAAACTTCACGGACTCCCTTTTTAGTCTTGGCAGCCTCTTCAATCGTTTTGATTCTCTTCAAGTATTCCTCAAAGTCCTCATGACGGGCTCCAGGTCGACCACCTGAAACAGCATCCGATATGTAAACGATAATTCCTTCAATAGATGTGAATGGGACATCCTCGTGATGGGCGGCTACACAGTCAATAACCTTTTGGGGGAAGCGGTGTTTCTTAAGTAATTCTACTCCCAAATCAACGTGGGAACCTTCCTTATCGGTAACGACTTTTCCGATGTCATGCAGTAAGCATCCGAGTTTGACGACATTGACGTCGGCACCAAGTTCGTGAGCCAGAGCAATCCCGATTCTCGTTTCCTCAAGCGTATGGGCAATCATGTTCTGTCCATAGGAATAGCGGTACTTGAACCTTCCCAAGGCCTGGGTCACTTCAGTCGGAAGATTAAATACTCCCACTCTGTGGGCAAGATCTTCACCTGCCTTGAATATTGTTTTTTCTACTTCTTCCCTTGTCTTCCTTACGATTTCCTCAATTCTCGGCGGTTGGATTCTTCCGTCCTTGATGAGTGTCTCAAGAGACATTCTGGCAATTTCTCGGCGGGTGGCGTCAAATGAAGAGAGTCTAATAACTCCCTCTTCTTCAAGATCAACATCAACCCCGGTAGCCAGTTCAAAGGCACGGATGTTACGACCTTCCTTGCCGATAATTCTTCCCTTGAAGTCCTCACTCGGCAGATTAATTACGGAAAGAGTGTATTCGGCAACGTAATCAATGGCCCCGTAGCGCATAGAGTCGACAAGCATGGTTTTGGCTTTTTCTTCCACCTTGGTCCTTACTTCCTCTTCGGCGGCCTTGATCTTTTTGGCGACTTCGCCCTTAAGTTTTTCTTCCCATCCAGTCAAAAGAAGATCCTTTGCCTGGTCTTTAGTCAGTCCGGCAATTTTTTCCAGCTTCAAAAGCATCTGCTCTCTCTTTTCCTCCAGTTCGCGCCTTAATCGGTCCATATGATTCTTGCTGTCCTGGACGGATTGTCTTTCGCGATTGACCTGATTTTCCTTGTCTTCAACGGTTTGTTCCTTTTTTGCCAGTCTTTTTTCGACCTCAATAGCATCGGCCGCCACTTTTCGGGCTTGGCCTTCAGCCTCAGATTTAACCGTGATAGCTTCCTGTCGGGCTCTTAAAATAATATTTTCCGCCTCCTGGCGGGCGCTTTTTATGAGTTCCTCACGATCTTTTCCAATCGATGTGAACTTCTTGAAAAATTTTTGTAGCATACCTAATTCGAGTTAGCTTGAAGGAGGGATTAAGCCGTTAACAATGTTGCCCCGGTTGATGGGGATCGTGAATCACCTAATTTTGACTGATTTGCGATTGTTGACAACATTTATAACGTTAATGTTTGATTAACCCTCGATAAGCAATTTCTAATAGACCTATTTTACTCTTTCTGTAACCAATCTTCAACTATAAACAATGTGATTTGATAATCAATCCGACTTTTCAAGCCTATCAATAGCCTGTTTTAGGGTATCATACCCGAATCCTCGACTCATCAAAAAGCGGGCCGCTTTTTCATATCTTTTTTTTCGGGTTAAATCCTTGAAACGCGGCCACCTCTTCTCAAGAATGGAAAAGGCCAAGCTCTCCTCGTCAAGCGAATTATTGGAGAAATGTTCTTCAATGAGCTCGTCCCGAATTCCTTTTTGTCCCAGCTCCCGGGTCAGAAGGCGCCGGCTTTTTGGTTTAAGGGCGGTCCGTTGGCGGATGAACCATTCCAGAAATTTCCTATCATCGATAAGTTCCTGATCCTTGAGCTTTTCAATTACCATTTCCGCCGCCTCCCGGGACCAGTGGGTTGTTGACACCTTCTTGTATAGGTAATCCCGAACTTCCTTTTCGGATCTTGGCCGGAATTTAAGGAAAAAATATGCCTTATTCAGCAAAGGAATGAGATCTTCGTTCAACATATTTTTATCCTGTGTTATTTATTGCCGGAATTTGGCTTGGGCTTGGCCATGATCTGTTTCAAAAGTCTATCCTTCAACTTCGCATCGCTGTCTATGACCTGCTTTACCTCTTCCTTACCCTGTCCCAGCAACTTGTCGTCTATTTTGAAAAATGATCCACTCTTGGTTATGAGTCCGGCATTCAAGGCAGCATCAACCAATGCTTCAGCCCGATCAATTCCGCCATGATTGATGACAAACTCCGCCTCCTTGAATGGGGCGGCCACCTTATTCTTGATCACTTTGACTCTTACCCGATTGCCGTAAACTTGGTTATTTTTTTTGAGGGTCTCGATCTTTCTGACATCCATTCTTATCGATGTATAAAATTTGAGAGCCAAACCCCCCGGGGTCGTTTCCGGATTTCCGAAAAAGACGCCGATCTTGAGTCTCAACTGGTTTGTAAAAATAACTGTTGTTTTTGACTTGGAGACAATTCCCGTAAGTTTTCTCAGTGCTTGTGACATAAGTCGGGCCTGCAATCCCATTTGGGAATCTCCCATCTCCCCTTCGATCTCGCTTTTCGGGACTAAGGCGGCAACCGAATCAACG
>CAZVQH010000046.1:0-6286 GCA_964629205.1 uncultured Gammaproteobacteria bacterium | reverse complement strand
TTCTTGGGGAATTTCATGTGCTGCAATTGCAACGGTTGTTATGATCCCAAGCTGCGGGCTGGTCATGAAGGTGGTTGCGATGACAACTCCGTCGATAAAATTATGGATGGCATCACCGATTATTATCAGATAAAGTGCGGGCTTTATGCCGTGAGTTGATTCATGGTGATGAAACCACAAGAGAAATCTTTCTATAAAGAACGATAATAATATTCCTATAAACACGGGCATAAAAATATTGGAATGATTCCCGAGTTCTTCGGCATGTTCCATTGCTTCGGGAAGCAAATCAAAAAAGACGGTTGTTAATATGACCCCGGCTGCAAAGGCGACCAGATAGGGGACAACCTTTTTGTTAACTAATTTTTTCCAAATGATCAGAAATCCACCAACAAGGGAAATAAGGCTGATAGCCACATTTGCAATTATTATTTGAGTCAACATATTATTGGCATTTCGGGCATAGCCCGAAAAATTCTAAATTATGCTTCCTTATCAAAAACCGTTTATTATTTTTTATTTCCTTGAGTAAATTTTCCTCTTTCATTTCTATATCCTCGATGTCTCCGCAATTCTCGCAAAAAAAATGATGATGATGATCGTTTGTGTCCTTAAGCTCATAGCGTTTCTTACCCTCCCCGAAAAGAATGACGCTGACGGCATCTGATTTTCTCATGAGTTCAAGATTTCGGTAAATTGAGGTCAAGTCTATGGCTTCATTTTTTCTTCTCAAATACTCATGGATATCGTTGACGGTTACCGGAGTCGAGAATTTTGATAGTGCCTCAACTATCAGTTTCCTTGGTCTGGTTGTCCTTTTTCCAATGTTTTTAATATTCATATTTCTTCAGGCAGGAGTATTGTCTCCTGCCTCAATGTACTGGGCAACTGATTTATTATTGCAAACGACTTGCAATTTGTCAAGCGGATTGTGGAATATGCGTCATAAATATTGGTACAATTGTCTTGCCAATAATGCCTAACCGAACCATCGGGTATTTCATCGACTTCGTAAAAAAAACCCATAGGCTAAAACCTAAGGAGGCGGATATTCTGGTGCTTCGTCTGAAAAAGAAAAAATTAAGCGCGATAGGTCATAAGTATAAAGTCTCTTATGAAAGGATCCGGCAGATAGAAAAAGAATCCTTGATCAAACTGGAGAAAAAATCTTATCAGGAAAAACTTTTTGATGAATGACTCAAGAGTTGAGAATGTTTACCATCCTGATTGCGGACGATGCGCTTATGCCTTCCATATCCGGTCCGTCCAACTCGCTCACGCTTCCCATAAGCCGGCCGCTTTGGAGGGCGACTCCGTTTTCCAAGCCTTGGGCACGAATTTCCGTTTTGATGGATTGAATCAAAAATTCCGCCTGATCCAGCGTGAATCCTCCCTCGTCGGAATTGATTATGTGGGCCCCTTGAAACATCTGTGCCAGGACATCAAGCGGACCATTCATGGCTACGGGGGCTTTGAGTTCATGCAATCCCTCCTCCATATTATAAATAATCGGATATACGCGGCTTACGACCGAACCGAAATCTTCTTCCTTCCGTTCGAGAAGGCTGTTTTCGCGCGGGCTTAAGGCCCCCTTTCTTTTTCTCAATTTTTTGAGGTTATCTATCTCGAGCCGAAGATGCATCATTGTTCTTATTTCATCCTCAACTTCCGCCTCACTTACTCCGGCAGTCGTAAAAATCTTGTTAAGATCTTGGAGGCCCATTAATATGATTGATGAATATGGGGTATATGGAGTGGCGGTTATTTTTTCCTTCATCAAGTCAAGAGAATCCATGTCAAATGAGATAAGTATTTGTTCTATGCCCCGGCTTTTCATGAATTCGACCTGTTTCCTTACGTACTCGATAACTTTTTTTGGTTTGCTCATCTTCCGGCCTTCCCCGAAAATGCCGGGAGCGATATTCAGGCGATCTTGGTATTTGGTATAGAAATCCTGGAGGTTCCTCAATCCGTCCTTGACTTCCTGGAACAGGGAAGGAGTTCCGTCTTGATTTATGGTCTCGGCCGTTTCCCGATCTTCTTTTTTAATTCTCGGGATATCCTCTTCATCAAGCCCGACTATCGAAACCGCTCCGATTCCTCCGTCCAAAACCGGAATGAGAAAATTGGATTTATCCAGTATAAATTGCCCGGAAGGGTGGAGGGAACTGCTTCCATCAATATGTTGGTCAACGACTATGATTCCGACTTTGCTCAAGTCAACACCCCTTTGCCTTAATGATTCGATCATATGAAAATCGGTAACATGGGAAGTTGATAGGATACTGGTTTGCCCGTTGGCACGATTGAGTTGGTGGTTGACCGAGTCTCTTAACTCCGATGGATCCATCTCAAGGGGTCCGGGTTCTTGGATGAGATTGCTGAGCGTGACATTTGAATTATGGGACTTTTGAAGCGATGCGACTATTTGAGCTGCCTGATCCGGTTTTACGGACGGAATGGGATATGAACCCCTCCTGAAGCCTTTTTCGCCTTTTGCGCCGAAATTTTTATAGAATTGTTCAGCCAGTTTAAGCAGTCTGTGATTTTGTGCATATAACTCAGGTTTAAATCCTTGAATAAGATTGACCGGAATATTTGGATAGCCAAGGTCAACCAGGGGAAGATAAATGAGATTGTTTCGGCCGTTGCGTAACGCTTCTCCGGATTTGTTTAAATTTTTTTCCACCCGTCAATTATACTATACTATAGGTCGTTCTTCAACAATAAAGAAGGTGTCTTGGGCTTATTTACCGCGCTTCAGAAAGTAGCAGGCAAGATAGGTTGAGATGGGGACTGCGGCAATAATACCTATTGACCCGACAAGAGTCCTTACGATTTCGGTTGCGATTATTTCCTGGTTCGCAACGAGTCCGAGTGCGGTTGGCGTGTTGTAAAAAAGCAGAACGAGGGGGAACGATGCCCCGACATAAACAAGAATGAGGGTATTAACTAAGGAGGCTACATGGTCACGACCGACTGCCATGGCGTGATCGAAAAGTTCCCTGAAGGTGAGTTTCGGATTGGATCTGCTCAAACTTTCAACGACCGATGCCTGTGATATCGTAATATCATCCAGCACCGCCAAAAATCCGATAATGATTCCGGCCAGAAGGAGACTTCTGATATCGATATGGGTTGTTCCTGTGGTTGCCGACAAAAAAACCGCTTCCTCGGTCGTCATTCCGGTAAGCCGGGTTAGGCCGGTGAAGAGATAGGCGAGTGATCCGGCAAGTATCATAGTTATGAAAGACGACAAAACGGCAACGTTCGTTTTTCGGCTTATCCCGTGAGCCAGGTAAAAGGTCGCCGGTATGATTATGAAGGAGGCAAAAATAGTCATGACCAATGGGTCCGCGCCGGCAAAAATATTAGGGATAACGATTGCCGTTATGACATAAAAAGATATTCCCATACCGACCATCGAGGTCACTCCCTGCCACCGGGAAACGGCGATTGTGAATAGTACGAAAATAGCAAAAAGCAAAAGAAGCATCGGTTTGCGGTCGACGTCGGATATATACAGGCTTGCCTTGCCGTCCGGATTTCTCGATATTGTCACGATGACCCGATCACCGGCCTTGTATTTGAGTTCATAGGGTGCCTGGATAATATTATCGACGATATCAAATTGTCTGTCTTTCAAAGGTCCGGTCAGGACCTTAAGTTTCACGTTTTTGATCGGTGTCTTGGTTTGGGGATTAATCTCTTTCCCCAGCGTTATTTGAAGAACCTCAGCCTCCTCAATCGTGTTTGCGGGGGGCGATTGGGCAAATGACAGCGCAGGGAAGAAAAGGAGGGAGAAAGCAAAAAAGATCGCAAATATGAACCTTTTCATTAAGTCAGTATAACAGGGAAGTCCATTAAGGGTATAAAAATATTGGCGCAGGACTTTTGTCATGATCTAAGCATTATAACAATCCAGACGCTTATATTCAGCCTTACCAACTTCAAAATAAATTGACTTTCCGGTAGATATATCCTATAATATACCATGGCACTTGAAAGAAACTTAGCTCATCCGAAGATCAAGACACTGAGGCACACAGCTCCTTTCGAGCGAAATAGTGTTGAAGCAGGCGCCGCATCCAGTCATCCTTCCCCGATTAAGAATCTGTTTAGAGGTTGCACAATATCCAAAGACTCAGGAGAAGATCCTAGGTTGGGTGTGTATACTTCCGTCAAGTCAAATACCGAGCCGGGAAAATCCCCCCTATATTATCGCGAACTTAAGGTTTATCATGACACTCAAGGTCATGAGACTGGGTACGAATGGGAGACCTATAGCAAGTCAGATATCAAGCGAAATTTTGCAATGACCTCCGACTTTGTGGAGGGATCTGTGACCTACAACCGTCACCGAAGGATCTCATGGCACATAGGTATGACGGACGGAAAAGTAACCTCCCAGCATTATAGTTTTCCGGATGGAATGGGTAGCTGGGATGTCAAGGACTTAAGCCGGAGTCAGATTAAAGAATTGAAAAGGGCAGGGTTTGACCCCAATCTTCTTCTGGTATTGTCTCAACTGGTTACAAAGAAAAAGGGTGAGAAAATGGAGTTGAATGCCAGGACTGCTTCTAAGTTGTTTCCTGCATTGATGCTTGATGAGGGTGCCGCCGTCTTGTCGGGATTGATGACAATAAGCGGTATTGTCATGAGTCAGATGACCGATATACGCGAAGAGCGACTGGCTGCAGCCGCCGCGGTATTTTTGGGCTCAATATATAAAACCATAAAGGATGTCAGTCTTATTGCGGTCCACCAGAATGACCGGGATGCGGTCGATGCCGCCAAATCATTGGCTTGGCAATCCAAGGATCTCCAGCTGATTTTAAGCGCCTATTCAAATTCACTTCTTTACCTTTTCAGGAAATAATCATTCGGCTTGTATTCTTCAGCCGTTTTTCAGTAATCGGGATATAATGGAAGCATGAGAATATTGGTCGTTGAGGATGAACACAGGATAGCAAACTCCATAAAGAAGGGATTGGAGCAGGAATCTCATGCAGTTGATGTTGCCTATGATGGAAATGACGGATACGACCTTGCCGCAACCGAAGATTACGATATTATCATCCTGGATCTGATGTTGCCCGGTCTCGGGGGTATTGAAATCTGCAGAGAGCTACGTAAAAACAAGATTCATACTCCGGTTCTGATTCTGACTGCCAAAGGGCAAATAGAGGATAAGGTAAAGGGCCTCGATTCGGGCGCCGATGACTACCTCCTCAAGCCTTTTTCTTTCGAAGAATTATTGGCGCGGGTCAGGGCGCTGTCCAGGAGACCGAAAAGTGCGCTGGGTATAATTCTCAAAACGGGGGATCTGTCTCTTGACCCTAAGTTGTTTGAAGTCAAAAGGGGGGAAGTCCAAATAAAGCTGTCCAGCAAGGAGTTTTCGTTGCTCGAATTTTTGATGAGAAATTCGGGAAAAATTGTTTCCAAGGATCAAATCATCGCCCATGTTTGGGACTATGACGCCGATGTTCTTCCCAATACCGTTGAGGTATATATAAAGAGCTTAAGAAATAAAATAGACTTACCCTTCAAGAACAAAAAACCTCTCATTACCACAGTTCGGGGTTTTGGGTATAAACTGGGATAATATGTTCAGCTCCGCCCGTATAAAACTGACCGCCTGGTACTTGTTGATAATCATGTTTGTGAGTGCTTTTTTCAGTTTTGTGATCCATCGCGGTTTGACTGCCGAGGTAGACAGGATAAGCCGTATGGAAAAAGTTCAGTTCCAGGCCGGGCCTTACGAGTATCGGGTATTTCGCCCAGCCTTGCTTGATCCTGAAATAATCGCCGAGATAAAACGGAGAATCACGATGACCCTTGTTGTCATAAACGGGATTATCCTGGTTTCCGCGGGAGGGCTCGGTTATTTTTTGGCCGGCAAGACCCTTCAGCCGATTGCCGACATGGTCGAGGAGCAGAACCGCTTCATCTCCGATGCGTCCCATGAATTGAGAACTCCTCTTACTTCCCTGAAAACCGCAATCGAAGTCGGAATGAGGGATAAAAAAATGGATCTAAAAGCGGCCAAGAAACTCATTGGAGACAACCTTGTTGAAATAGACAAACTACAGACATTGTCGGAAGGACTGTTGCTGTTGACGCAGTATAAAAGCGGAAACGGCAATCTCAAATTTGAAAAAATATCAATAAAAAAAATCATCAATGAAGCAGTTTCAAAACTTTCAGTCATTGCCAAGGAAAAAAAAGTGACAATAGCAAATAACGTGAAAGACTATTCGGTCGAAGCTAATGAATACAGTCTGAC
>CAZVQH010000045.1:0-6352 GCA_964629205.1 uncultured Gammaproteobacteria bacterium | reverse complement strand
ATCGCGCCGGTGATAAACGCTATGTAAAGCGCTATATAACCAATCTGCCACCCCAACAAAAAGCCGATCAGCCCGGAAATGTATACATCACCCAAACCCATCGCCGTTTCCTTGGAAAGTACATATATTAGAAGAATCGGAGCCGATACTATGAATCCGGAAATAAGATTGTTTATCAATACCTGATATGAAAAACCATTAATCGAAAAATGGAAGAGTGATGCAAAAAGGAAAAAGGCCAATAGGATATAATCTGAAACCAGATGATATTTGAGGTCTGAACAAAAAATAACCAACATGCTTGAAGAAAGGCCCCATAACGAAATAAGACCCAATACGGAAAGCCCCGGATTGAAGAAATAGATTACAGTAAAAATCAAACCGGCCATAACTTCAATGAGAGGATACTGGAAGCTTAATTCCCTATGGCAGCACCGGGACTTTGCTCCAAGCAAAAAGAAGGAAAATATTGGAAATAGATCAAACCATTTAAGTTTTTTCCCGCAATGATCGCATCTAGATCTTCCCATAATACTCTCATTATTAGGCAATCTGTCTATGAGCACATTAAGAAAAGAGCCTATAGAAGCCCCAAAAATAAATATTATGAATAATATAAATGATTCCATCGATTCAGTATAACAAATGGTTAAAAAAAATTATTTTATTCCGCAAACCCTATAGCATAAAAATATTTAGGGCTCCCTTAGGCTCAATCTATATATTTATCAAGATCCAACTCATCCCATTTCGATTCTGGAATCCAAAGATTTCTGAAATGCCTGAACTCCGTCCAGCCGACCGAAAGCAATCTCACATCCCGACCCCTACCCATAACTTCAAGAGCTACTTCGCGAGGCAGCGGATCGTTTGAATTATGTCCATACAGGACGATCTTCTTGCGTCCAAATGACTTGAGGTCCTTTATTAATCCGGATGTCGAATAGTTAAGGGATGTCTTAATATGCCCCCTGTCGTAATCGCGTTTTTCGCGCAAGTCAATGAGCGCTATCTCCGACGGATCGTTATCGATTATTCTAGTAAGCGTATAGGGGTCGACGTATAGCCCATTTACTGCTTCAATCGCTTCTCTCATCTTGTCTCTCGGAATGTTTTTTTGTTTGCTGATTATAGGTTTTTTGGCCGCGGAATTAGTCTTCGCTTG
The DNA here is from genome assembly GCA_964629205.1 of uncultured Gammaproteobacteria bacterium. GTDB lineage: Bacteria > Patescibacteriota > Microgenomatia > UBA1406 > GWC2-37-13 > GWC2-37-13. Next base: position 5,187 of record CAZVQH010000045.1, on the reverse strand, counting down.
TCTTAGATACTTGAATCCAAAGAAACATAATACAAGGCTTATCAGGAAGACCACAAAAAAAGGTAAAAAAACTGTCTTAACCCAAGCGGGATCAAAAACGCTCCTCCTTACTATCTTCATCTCATTTTTATTTGTTTTTTTATTCATATCTTAGTGCGTTCAAGGCTGAGGTTTTCTTGGCCCTGTATGCCGGATAAAGACCTGTCAACAGCCCGACAACGAATGATGAGATTATTATAAATATAACAAAGGTCGGAGGCAGGTAGTTGAGCTGCAGGAATCCCTGGCCCTGACTTATGGCAATGACCGAAACTATAACCGACAGGGCGCTTCCGACAAGAGTTCCGAAAATCAACCCTCCTACTCCTCCCGACAATCCCATAATCATTGCTTCCGCCAAAAACAGGTCCTGAACCTCGTCAGACACCATTCCGATCGCCTTCATACCTCCAGTCTCCCGGGTACGCTCAAGCAAAGAGACTGTCAGAGTATTAAACATTCCAAGCGAGGCCACTCCGAGAGCGACCATTCCCAGAATTGCCAAAAGTAACCTTAAATTGGCGAATAAACTTTCAATCTGTTTGACCGTGTCGAATGTTGAGGTGGTCCTGAAACCCATCGTCTCAATGTCTTTCCTGACTTTAGGCAGATCATCCTGATCCTTTAGTATCATCTTGAACTGTGAGAAATTTTTGATTCCAAGCTTGTATAAATCTTCAAAAGGAACGTAAAAATAGGTATTGTCAGCGTCATCGACAACACCCATAATCTTGTATTCAACCTCGGTCGTAAATACCTTTCCCTCAATATCAGGCATCAGACTCTTTACGATAATGAACGATGTTTTGAATGTCGTGCCGACCGCCTTATCAATATTTATGCCGAGAAGATTCAAAAACCCGGACGAGACAACAGCCTCGCCATCGGGTTTGTGGTCGAATTTGAGAGTTTTGACATCTTTTATTTTGGCGCTGTCTGAAGCCTGGAGAGCTATCGTCTCCAGACCGCTTTCGTCCGACGCCAGAACAACACTGTCATAAAAGGCGGACGATGAAGCGATACTTGCCTCATCGGTTGCCGAAAGTACAACTTCATCCTCGACAATGAAGGCAGCGCTTTCCGTCGATTCACCCAGCACTGAACCAAAGTCGTATTTGTTTATTACCTGGATGTCGCGCATCGGGATACAGCCTGTTTCCCATTTGTGACGGCCGTGATCATCAAATGCAGGAGTCAAACTTCCGTCAGCTTTTTTTTCATAAAGCGGAACCTTCCCCTTCATCCATTTTCCAAGATATAGATTCAGTTTATCATCGTATCCTGCTCTTCCCGACTTGGAGAACGGATAGTAATCGCCTCCCCAATATTCCTCCCCCTCAAACCCACCCTCGCTTCGCGAGGTATAGCCCAGTATTTTCGAATCAATTACGCACTCTTCCCAGACCAGAATCTGAGAATCCGGCAAAACATTAAACCAGTTCTTAAAATTGCTTATTTTCACTCCGTATTGACCTGGAACCAGGGTCGCGGTTGCGCCGGCAACCTGGCCGTCTTCCTTAACTGAACTTATTTTTAGATCAATAATATTGTTGTTGGCAAACGCTTTTCCCTTGATGAACTTCGTATTGATGCCGTTTAACAGATAGTCCTTGGAAACCGCATAAACCAGGACGTCGGTCTGCGCCCTATTGTAGTTGATCCGACCTACGACCGATATCACCGGAAGCGCCTTAAGACTTTCCTTGAACCCGTTAATTTTTTTAAAAATCTCCTCATTTAGTCTTAACGCCGTGTTCTCTCCCGCCGATATATCAAGCATTTTAAGCTCGTCCAATCCTGCCACCTTGTTGACTATCAACCGTTCGATGCCGTATCCAAGTGACAACAAAAGCACGATTGCACCGACTCCGACCGACATGCCCAATATCGTAATTAACGATCGTGTCTTTTTTATCATCATATTGCGGTAGGCAAGTTCGATCAAATAAATCCGCTTTACCTCGGATGGCCTTGAAGCTTCCAGCTTCTCCATAACCTTTGACATCGGAGAACCGAAACGGTTATGAAAAAAGTTCTCCATGTACCCGAAATATTTTCCGAGCAACGGAATTTTTTTGAACTGTGTGAATATCTTTCCGGCCAGGAAAAAGAGGAGTAAAACAAAGAAGGTTGCGAAAAGATACAAAGCATGAATAATGCCGGGAGTGGCTTTAATTGCTCCCCTGATGTAGCCAGGCCAGTTTCTCGGATTTATTATGGTTTTTATATTCATTTTTTAGAGCTTCAATTTTTTCAAAAAATCACGATCGCGTACATTTGCATCAACAACTCCGTTTATCTCTTTCTTACTACCTAATTTACTGGAATTTATTTTCCGTTTTGTAGGTTCAAATTCCTCAACAACCTCCCCGTCGATCATATGGTAAATTTTGGTTGCATATTTAAGATACTCCAAATCGTGGGTAACCATGACAATCGTCTTCCCCAATCCGACCAATTTAAGGAACGTTTCCAAAAGTTCACGTCCGGAAACCGTATCTAGATTGCCCGTCGGCTCATCAGCGACGATCATGACCGGATCAATCGATAAGGCCCGGGCCAAGCTCACCTTCTGTTGCTGACCTCCCGATAGTTCATTAGGCATGTAATCGGCCCATTTATCCATCCCGACAAGCTCAAGATTCCGATGAGCCCGGGATTGAATTTCTTTCTCGTCAAGATCAAGTAAATGAAGCGGAAAACTGACGTTTTCAATGATGCTGAGAGCCGAGATCCACAAAGGCTGCTGATAAACCATCCCCACCCGATGACGCCTGTAAAGAGCGCGCTCATCATCGGTCATATCATAAAAATTCTTATTCTCGACCTTAACCTCACCTGAAGTAGGCGCCTCAAGACCCAATATACAGTGCAGGAAAGTTGATTTTCCGCAACCTGAAGGGCCGAATATAACTACGAATTCACCCTCGTTGACCTTGACATTTATTCCCTTGAGGACATTTATTTCCGAATCCCTCATTGCGAATGATTTTTTCAGGTTTATGGCTTCTATAATCACTTTCTTACTGGAGGTTTTCATAATGAACTATCTTCCAATTTTTAAATTATTAAGGAATCCAAAGGTCAGCGATAGATTTTCAATTACGAGATTGAGGGCATCTTTCGTTGATTTTGGCGTAATAATAACTGTATCAAAAGACTGGCCGATATTCCCGACCTTATCTTTTGAAATTGCCCTCAAATGATATATCTTAGCCGGAGTCAGACCAGTGATTGTCACTGTATGGTTGGTCGTCAGGGCGCTGTCCTCCTGAGTTGTCTGGCCATACGATGTGCCCGTGCCCTGGGCATATTCAACCTGTGTCGTTGCCGGCTCATCGGTATCCCATGAGACAACTATCTGGGCTTTTGCCGATTCCCCGACCCCGACGATTGTTGATTCGACGTTCATATTCTGGATCTCGGGAGCCCTGATATCCTGTGAGGTTTTAATCTTCCGGCTCACAGATGTCGCCTCGTTTCCGGCACTGTCCTTGCCCTTTATATCAAAAGTATAGTCGGTCGAGTCGACCAGATTCTTAATAATCACTTCATGGTTTTTCTTTAAGGCAAGGCTTATCTGGTCAAGAGCTTTTTCGGGACTATTGGTCGGATAATATGTCACGATGGATGAAACAAGGGTGTTTGAACTCCAAAGCAGTCTCAATGTAGCAGTCGGCATTCCTGCTACCTGCTGGACTTTGAGGTTGAGGATTTTGGGTGTCGGCAAGGTTTCGAATGTGTAGTCATCGCTGTCGTAAGTATTTCCTTCCGAATCTTCTCCCGATATCTTAAGATGATACAAAGTTCCTTCCGTCAACGAGCTTAACGCGATAGTATATGTCGATTCGCTGGTCGAGGTCGAGATCGTTTCCGAACCTCCGTAACTTGTGGTTTTTCCATACTGCAGGGTCGCTTTCACCGCATTCTTTATCGTAAAGTTGACATAAAGGGAATTAATGTTAACGTTCGAGAATTTTACAGATGAAACGTGGGGCGCGGGATTGGTCGCAAACGAAAATTCTTCCGATGTCCCGATATTTCCATCCTCGTCTGCCCACTGGACTTTGTAATAGTAAGTCGTTCCGGGGTCCAATCCCGTCAAGCTGATTGTATGGGCAGCTACCTGGGTTGAGGAGCCGACCTCCTCTCCGTAGTTGCCTGAAGATTTTCCGAACTTAACAAACGAATTTGAGGCGCGGGTTGTGGACCATGTGACGATGGCGCTTTTTGTTTTGACTGAAACAGTGGGATCGGAAAGTAATTCCGGAGCCACTCTCCATCTTCCGTCCGGATAAAGACTGACCGTGTCGGAAACTGCCGAACATTCATTGGTCGAATCGCAGGCTTTGACGCAGTAGTATTTTTCAGTCTGGGTCAGGCCCGTATCGACATATGAAGTCTGGGTGGTTGATGCGACGTAATTGAAGTCGGCATAGTTGGCATTGCAGGTTGACCCCTCAACCGCGGAGCGGTAAATTTTATAGGTAGCGACTCCCGAACCTGAAGCTTCAGGCGAATCCCACGACAGGGCCAGTCTCCAGCTTGAAGTCTCCTTTATCGAGACATCTGAAATATCGATATTGCGAGGTATTCCAGGTGCCGACGTATCGGCAATAAACGTAATTTGGGCATAATTGGTGTAATCTATATTCCCCGCCTCATCCTTGGCAACCACATATAGGATATTATTTCCTTTTTGGGTGGCATAGGAACTCCTTGAAAGGTAATTATCTGACAATCCTATCTCATTAACGTTATTTCCGGTCGGAAGAGCATTGAAGGAATAATAATACCTCAGTCCCGACTCGGCGCCGGAAAAATTTTCGGGAGCTTCCCAGGCAAAGGCAAACTCGTTTACGGAATTCGAATTTGAGCCTACAGGATATGTCACTTCGAGACCGGTCGGTTTTGAAGGAGCGGTACCGGAATATTTATATATCTGGGTGGCGTAATTTGATGCGTAGTTTCCGGCATTATCCCTGACCCGGACATAGAAAGTATTATCCTCTCCGTTGTCATAAGCCAGAACTCCGCTTGCGGTTGCGATATTATTGAAATCGATTGTCGTGATGCAGTCTTCGGCTGAGTAAGTATTTTCCCCGTCATCAACCCCGGTTTTATATTTGTAACAAAAAGCGCCAAGAA
>CAZVQH010000044.1:0-6369 GCA_964629205.1 uncultured Gammaproteobacteria bacterium | reverse complement strand
GTTCAACGCGATCTGATGACAGGCAAGCCGGTTTCAAGCCCTCTGGCAAATTTCTTAAGAACCGTAACCGGAAAGGAAATCTTCGAAGTGACGCCCCCCGAAAACAAAAGACCTCCATCCCCGAAAATCGCCGAGGACATTGCCGGAATGGAAGCGATGCTTCAGGAGGTAATCGGCAAAGAAGAGGACGGAAAGCCGATACTTATCGTCAGCCATTACGACACCAAAACAACCCGTGAGATCTTTGACCAACTGACATCCGTTTACGGCAACGGATTCAAGGTAGATATTTTGCCTTCTATCCCGTCTGATCCGGATAGACTGGACGAATACTACAGGGAACTCAAGAAAAAAACCAGGGCGCTCGCCGACAATAGGAAAAGCATCCTTGTTTCGAGCGGCAGCTTGGGAATAGGGGCAAACATAATCAAGTCGGATGCGACTTTTCCCGATCTGCGAGTGGGTATTTTGGGGCTTCCTGAAAATGAATCAAAACTAAGGCAAAACCTGGGAAGACGGAGAATGAAGGGGAATGATTTTTTCTGGATTGTCGACAAACAGTCGCTTCGGGAGCGGGCAACCTGGCTTAATTCTCAGGAAGGGACAATCATTAAGGCATTCTTGACTCCCAAGAAAGCCGAGGACGCAATTGATGCGATTAATAACGGTAAGGGCGATGACAACCTGCGGTTCGTATTGCGTTTGATGCACGATGCCCACATTACGACAATCACCAACGAAGATTTTACCGTTGCCTATGATTCATTCTTCAAAAAGGATGTGCTTCCGGCGGCCCGGTATTTTTTGGAGCAGCGCCTGAAGAAGGCATATTTTTCCAAAGATACCGATTGGGAGAAAGACGGGGAGGCCTTAATCCGGCTGAATCGCCTGGAGAGAATTTTCGGCTTGCCGGACAATCTTTATGAGCGACTGTTACAGCCCGATATAACTCTTGGGATACAGTCTTCCGATACGAGGGAATATATAACCAAGCTTAAAATGAGGGTCGTATCGGAGGATATTATTAAAGATGCCGCCGATACATGGTTCCATCAGATAAGGGAGGGCGCCGATTATGTTGAAAGCAAGATTTATAAGGGTGGAAAGCAGAAAATCCATCAGTTTTTTTTCCTTGAACCTCCAAAAAACTCCGGTTTCAGACTACAAAAGCATACTACTTTGAATATGCCGGGCGGAATCTCAAGGACGGTCGATCTGGGAATGGTATCCTTAAGTGACAGATCGTTACCGGGGATACAGTTTCCCGACGGAAAAGTATATCTTATAGGTAATATAGGTATGGGGCAGTTGGCTCAGATGGACAACCTGTTTTTGTATACGAAGGGGAGCAAGAACATAATGTTTTCACCGGTTGCCAAATAAAAGACTATAAGATATTTTCTTATTGACATTATATTATAGGGTGTTATAATTATCTCAAGTATGAAGACAGTAAGGTCTCAATCGGTCTCGACTTCAAAAGAAGTGGTCTTCGCCGTGACCACAAGTACTCTTATATTAACCACACTTACGTCTTGCGATACTCCAAAAAATACCTCTGCCGAAGCATTCAAGACAATGACGCCCGATATGAGCCAGTTAACTGACCAGAGACAGCGGGCGATAGAATTCATTGGCGGAGGCGCCAATGAGAAGTATGTGGGACCGGAAATGTCTTCTTTTCAGGTAACTTTTCCGGCTGAAGCGGATGGAAGCAAACCGGAATCGGTCATATCCGGTACGATCTTCGAAATCAAGTCAAATCTACCCGAAAATCTTCCTTTGAGTTTGGCACTATATGTTCCCGATGCCGGAGATAAGGCTCCGGTACCGGTTGTCATCAATCACTTATCGGCCGATCCCAACTCATTGGCCGAGAGTTCGGTTCCGGATGAAAACGGAGTCCCGGTCACGCGATACGGGGTAGCCGCCATTCCGCTTGATGAGCAGTATTTCAACCAGATTATAGACGGAGGATTGACATTGACGCCCGGGTCATTCGACAGATATCTTAAAAAAAACGCCGATGGGGAAGTGGTTCCTCTTTATTCGGTCTGGTTCAAGGATATAACCCCCGATAATGTTGCCGCCTTTGTTGAAGAACTCTCCCAGGAACAAAACATAAGCAAGGTCCAGGCAAAGATAATGGAGCACATATACGGAGTCACGTTCAACGATTCCGAATTCGGCCGCAGTATGACGATGAGGCTTGAAAACAACGACAACAGGAATGATGTTCTTGAGTTCCTGGTCAATACTTTCTTTGCCCCCAATATGGTTGCTCATGCCGCTCCAGCTGAAGGGCAGCCCACAGCTGTGACTCCGGGATCGGAAGCGACAGATATAAGCCAATATATAAGTCCGGACGCTGCTGCCGATTTCAAGGCGACTATAGGCGACGCTGAATATGCGGAGCTTGCAGCCTCAATAGGCGCAAACGGCGAAATGACGGCAGCCGATTATGCTGACTATGCCGAAGAGCAGAAATTCGACGGAACAATCGTTCCGGAATCGATGACCGTCAGACAGACTGCCGACTGGCACTATAAGACGATAATCGTTGCCGAAGCCCAGGGTAAGGACGGGAAAACAGGCGTTGTCTGGAATCCTGATACCAATAAATGGGTAGTCTCAACCTATGTGAATCCGGACATTATGGATATGGAAAACTACACGAGCTTCAACGATATAGACAAAATGATCAAGTCAGGAGATTTTAACCTGGTCATATTGTCGCAAGGGGATTTTGCCGAACCATTTTCATCTGAGACGGAAAGAGCTAAATACTGGATGGTCTTGAAGTCATCTGGACTCCAGGTAAACGGAAAAGACTATAGGGACTATTTCTTTTATTTGAGCTCGAGTAGACAGGATTATAGTGATGAAATAACCATTCCAGGAGAAGAAAATTATCTGGACGTTAAGAGAGGGGCTTTCACACAAGGACATGAACCATATAGACCAGCTGCCGTTATCAGAGGTAAAACCAGCGATGGAAAGGATATCTACATTATTCCCAACATAATACAAAATGCCGACGGTACAAATATTATCAACGCCCTAGGTATGGATCCTCGATATTTTGAATATATTACAGGCCCCGACTCATTAAATAAGCAGGGAAAGACGATTCTGGAATCAGTTTTAATTGATCATTACAACATGCTTGTTCCGATCATTCCGACAAATAATCCAGGCGATTGGAATGGTCTTACAGCCGGCGGTTTTGGTAATGGAAATAATCACGGCATTCTCTTTGCCGGTGGAGTCTCATATTCCAATGATGTAGTCGTCGACATGCAGAACCCCGGTGAAGTGTTCAATACTTTGCCGGATTATATGAGGGAAATCCTTGAAAAAAAATTAACTCAAATCAAGGCCGGTAATCCAAGCGAAAGCCCGGCAGTTCCTTTTGTTGACGGTGTAATCCCCGAAGAGTTGGCGCGAATGCTTTCGAGAGATATATTTGAAATGGGCTATACATACGGATCTTTAGAACCTCAAGAATAACACTCTACACTCCTACATTTGAGATAATAACCATATGGGCAACCTTATAACGGTCTATCTGTCTTTAATTTTTTTAATATCAGGCTCTGCTTTAGAATATGGTCTTAGGATAGGATTATATTTAATATGCTCACTTCCATTTTTTTTATATGGCGTTTCATATTTAAGGCATAAAAAACTTGCGTTTCCCAGGCAACTAACGCTTGTTTGGATAGGGTTCAGCTTTTTTTATCTTATTGCAACCTTATTCTCACCTGACTACCAAATTTCAATTGAAAATTTTTTGCTTTATCAATCGGCGTTTCTGACAGCAATCTATTTTTTTAACAATAAGAAAGCATTACAGGAGATAATTGAGCGAATACTAATAATAACGAGCATTTTTTTTACCCTGGCCTTCATATTCAAAAGCTACTTGCTCCAACAGGTCAAATATATAGATGTAAACCAGATATATAACTTATTTTTTCCGGTAACCTCCAATAATAATCTGGGGATTCTTTTGGGTGCGGCGATATTAATTCTGTTTTTAAGAAAACGATATGCTTTTATGGCATTTTTTGTCCCGTTTTTTCTGATCTCCTGCTCAAGGTCGGCATATCTTTCATTATTTTCGGCATTTTTGATCACTTTTTTTCTTAAAAGTAAAGAATGGCTTAACAAAAGCAATAAAAAAATAATATTGATGGCTGTAATTATTGCGGCACTGACTTTTGTTCTTGGCGTCTTTATCTTTGTTCCGCGCCAAGATTTATTGAGTCATCGCGATATGTACTTCAAGGAGGCTATTGCGGGTTTTTTGGGTCGGCCGTTCACCGGGTATGGGCCGGGGAACTTCGTGGCCGTATCCAGAAACTATGCGGCCGAAAGCAGGGGAACTTTTGGATCAACCAGCCATAATATTCTCCTGGATATCCTTTCGGGAGGAGGTGTATTTTCATTTATTTTGTTTTCACTGTTTGTGTTCCTTATCATCAAAAAAGGTCGGCGCGACCTCAGCTACATAATATATACCTATCTGTTGGCATGCTTTATGTTCAGTTATATTTTTATGTTGCCATCGGTCTTTTTGCTGTTTTTTATCATCGCCGGTCTTACCTATGAGGAAAAAGAATCAATCCAGATGGAAAGAGTCGCGTCGGCCCTTGCAGTAATAATAATGTTGGCGTCATTATATTTGGGTTATTCAGAGGCCCTATATATTAAAGGCAACTATAAGGAATCCCTGCAGATATATCCATTCCGCAAAGAGGCATATGAAGAATATATAAGTCAAATGGGCCTGAATCAAAAAGCCGATATCTACACACATATAAATCGGTACAAAAAATATTTCCCGGATGTTTTCGAACAGTTAAACTACTCTGCCAACACCTACAAGAGGATCGGCGATTACAAAAAATCACTGAAAGACTTCATGACAACCTATGAAAACGGCACAGGATTCAATCCGGCAGTTGCCCGGGAAATCCATCAACTGCACCTGCTTCTTGGCGACAGGGAAGCAGCTTACGGCTTCGGAATGGGCTTTATCAATAAAATATTGAACAATCAGAATAAATATCCGCACATGGTATATGACACTAAAATTTTTTGCATATATCTCAATAAATTTTTTCTTGACAAGGACTATTGTTTTTAAGCTATAATCAATTTTATGAGGAAGTATTTCCTATCGGTCCTTTTGGTTTTAGTTTTGATATTCGCAAGCGTTCAATCTGCTAGTGCCGCTCCTTGTGGAGGCGGATCAGGAACCTGTAGCGGAAGCTGTAATCTTGGCCAAGAATGTAAAAATACTGGTTCAGGGTGTGGTTGTTATACTAACTATCAGACCTGTAGTCCAGCATGTACTATTGCTAATACAGGTTGTGCTGCCGGGACGAATGCATTCTGTAATCATACTACCGGACAATGTGGTTGTACAATAACATCGGGCAACAGCAATTGTACGAGCTGGAGCAATTGGAGTCCGTGTAATGGCGGATTCCAACAGCGCGAATGTCAGGCGCCATCAAACGTTAATGATGTTCAGGTTCAGTCCTGTTCATCGCAACCACCAACCAGTACGCCAGGTCCAGGCGCAACCAACACACCAAATCCTCCCACAAACACACCCGTACCCCCGACGAATACGCCTACACCAACCCGAACGCCGACGCCTACTCCGACTCCGGGCCCCTGGTCAAAGATAAAAGATTCGTCATACATTTCCGCAAATGGCCTAAACAACAGAATCCCCCTGGTTCCTGTTGCGTATGATGCGTCAGATACCACCGAGGCTTTTCTGATTGTTGGGGAGTCAGGAGTGGCAGCGGCCCCGGCGTTGAATATAACCGCGGTCAACGCCAACGCCAAAACCGGAAATCCTGAATATAGGGCGATCTACACTCCGGCTTCCTATGCCATGACGGCAACATCGTTTATGGGATATGTAAAGGCACGGAAAGAGTACAAAACCATTAGTAATATGACTGAGATTACCGAGTCGGGGCTTTACGTTTATCAGGGCAACCTGTCCCTGACTTCCGTTCCCGCCCAGTTCAATCAATATAATATCGTTTTGATCGGGAGCGGGACGATCACGGTTGATGTCGCCTCTTTCACTCCGACAAGATCGGTTGTTTTGGTTGCCCCGACGATTGCTTTTTCCTCCGCCGTTACTCAGGCTAGGGGAGTCTTTATCGCCGATACCGCCACAACCGGAACAACCGCCAATCAGGGCTTGAAAATAACCGGAAATCTGATCGCCCAGTCGGGCATGACAAACAACCGGATGTGGGCAAATCCAAACAGACCTTCACTTTTCGTTGTTTTCGATCCGGCGATTTATGTGGACGTTTTGCCTTACCTGTCAACCGC
>CAZVQH010000043.1:0-6485 GCA_964629205.1 uncultured Gammaproteobacteria bacterium | reverse complement strand
GTATTTCTTTTATGCTTCCGTGAATAGATTATCTTATTTTTTAAAAGCAGCTTAAGAAAATCCTCGATGTCGGTCATCGCCCTCAGACGGGAAACCGAGTATTTTTTTATAAGGCACATGACTATTTCATCCGATTTCATATTCCGCCGGATCGAGTCAAGGATTAGCGAGCCTGTTTCGTTGAATGAAAAAAAAGTTGAGTTCTTGACATCAAAGACCGTTGTCTTTCCCTCTATTCTTTCGATTAGGAAGTTTTTCCCAAACATATAATCACCGACTTTCATAAAGTTCTTTAAAGAAATTCATTAATTTTCGTTTGTTTTTATCAAATCCCAACAGTCCAAACCTATCAAACGACTTCGTAAATTTTACCATTTCCAAAAATTCCATCCTTCTTCCTTGTTTTCCCGCCAATAATTGTTCCAACATGTCGGCAACCAGAGAGTTTTTGTTTTCAAGCTTTGCAATTGAAAATTTTTTTGATTTTTTCAGGAAAAAAATATCTTTGATCGGATACTTCATGCTATTTTTCTTTATCCAGTAATCCTTTGAAAGGATAGGTGTCTGGTAAGCGAAATATTTACCCATTTCCCGCTTTATCAGAATGGCGTCGTCAGCCAGCGGTTTGTAAATGGAACTCAATAAGGTCATTATCGTGGTCTTTCCTGCCCCTGAATTCCCGGTAAAAATGACCGCTTTTCCATTGATATTAACCGCTGACGCATGGAGCATGAACCCGCCACCCCTCACGATGACCGACTGGAGAATATTCCTCAACAACATTGAAAATTCCGCAATACTTGTGTGATAGTACGTTCTGATCGTGTGTTTGTTTTCAAAAAAAAATGATAGAAGATAGTAGGCCTTCTTTCTGCTTTTGTAAATAGCTTCTATTTCTGCCGCGTCAGCGACATTTATCATGTATTCTGGGCGCATATTTTTTTTTGTAATGAAGCCTCCAAAGCGGTCTATGATTTTTTTTTGGAATCTGGTTCTCCCGTAATCATCTTCGGACTTTTCAAAGTTAATCCTGAAGCCGAATCCGGCAATGTTCAATATTATACTATCGTTCATTTTCCGATAATTACTAATACACGTCCAATTATAACTTATCGGTAAAATATTTTGTTTATGGCTATAAATATGCGCTCAAAAGAGGTAAAATAGAGCCGTATGAAAATCGTTTCCCTTTTCAGGAAGAATCTTCTCAATGTTGTTCTTTTGGCTTTTTTTATCATAAGGATTCCCGCGGTTACAATACCTTTTATTATGCCGGGAATATACAGCCATCATCTTTACAGACTGATAAATTTCCTGGTGCTGGGAGCCATTGTCTACTTCCGAAGCAAATACACGTACATAAAAGCCGATAGACTGGTCATTCTTGTGTCGGCATATTTCCTCTTCCAGGCCATATCAGTATTTGGGGCGGTAAATTTGAGAATGTTTTTGATCAGCTTCGAAAAGATATTCACGTCATTTCTATTTTTCCTGCTTGCCTACCCCCTATTCAAATCGAACAAAAACATTGCTTTAAACCGCCTTGTGAAGATAATAATAATCACAACTGCGCTGAACATATTTTTCCAGCTTACAATGATCATCCAGCCCGGATTGTTTATAAAAATCGCCAGACAATTCGTCCACCCCGGAGTCATAGATATCGTCACATCGAACCTTGTCAGGGGCAGAATATATTTTGAATTTTATGATGAAATCACAATTCCGATTCTGTTCTACGGCTATTTCTTGCTCGGAAAAAATTCCCGTCTCAGGATTTTATCCTTCTTTCTGGTTCTGGCGATTGTCTTCATCTCGTTTTTTTCAAATATCAGAACAAGGTTTCTGGTAACGGTTTTTGCCCTGGTATCAAGCTTCATAATATTCAGGGAATACTTTTCCAGAAATGCAGTGAAGATCATATCAGCAGCGGTTGCGTTACCGGTAATCATTTTTTTGGGCTATAAGCTTGTTGTTTCTAATGTCGGATTTTCGGTTATCGACCGTTTTCTTCTTCAGGACAAGGTAGAGGATGAAGATACTATTTCATTCAGGTTCGGAATGATTGAACAATCTATAGATATGGGCAACTCTCATATGTTGACCGGCGTCGGACTGGGAAATTTCTATGAATATATACCAACTAATTTAAAAAACAAGTCATTCCAGCAGAAGGCGAGCATAAACGCCCTGCTTTACCCTCACAACATATTCGCCCAAGCCTATGCAGAAACTGGCCTTCCCGGGCTTATTACCCTGATTGCCTTGACTTCTTATTTCCTGGTGAAGGATCGATTCGTATTCAAAGGGAATGATGTACTCAAAAAGGCCGCTTCCGTATCATTCTGGTCGCTATTTATCTATGCGCTTTTGAACCCGCCCACACCCCTGACTTTTTACGCGAATTTTTTTATCTTAAGATCGATTATCGAAATATAAAATGAGCAAAAAAATAAAGGTAAACATCGAAAATAAGGAGGATCTTTTGGCTAAGGTCATCCAAACCCGGAAAAAGGGGGGGAACGCTCCTTCCGTCTTTTTTTATCTAAACAGCGGCACTTACTACTACAAGAATCGAGACGAGGCGTTTCTTAAGGCTATGGAGAGGGCTGATTATGTATATTTGAACAGTTATTATCTCGGACTCATCCTCGGATTTTTTGGTTATGGCCGATACGAAAAAATAAACGCCGAGGACTTTTTTTACCCGCTTATTTCCAGATGCAGAACAACAGAGTTAAGGGTGTTTCTTCTCGGTGCAAAACCACCGGTTTTAAGAAAAGCTGTTTCAGGTGTAAAAAATATTTATCCCGGCATCAATCTGGCCGGAATTGATGGTTATTCAAAAAACGATTCCCAGACAGTCAAAAAAATCACCCGTTTCAGGCCTGATATTTTAATTGTGGGACTTGGTTCGGGATACCAGGAGCCGTGGGTAATGAGGAATATGAGCAAGTTGAAACGCATCCGCTCCATCGTGACTGTAGGTAACTTTATAGATATTCTTGGACAGGACAGAAAAATGACCCCGCGATTAATGCGTAAGGTCGAATTGGAGTGGCTATACAGATTGATGAACGAACCCGGCAGGCTTTGGAAGCGCTATTTATTTGGTTTTTTAATTGCCGTTAAGGAGATTATTCTACCTGGACAATCCAGAAGTTCTCGAAATTGAAATTATCGGTAATAAACGGAACTTTTTCACCTATTTTGATCGGCCTTTCCTCACCATAAATAAGCTGGTTGTCTTTGGACTTCAGCTTGATCCTGGCCTTAACAAGAATATGCTGAATCGTATCGTTTTCCTGTTCATAGATCCTACCCCAGATATCCGAAGGAAGCCTTATGCTTTTTAAGAGCTCCTTTTCCGTCACGGTAAATACCGTCTCCTGACCATTGAAATACTTATCCCCAACCTTAATGTTGTCGTAGATGAAAGGAAAGTCTTTTTGATATGCATTGAAGTTGTATAGATATATGGTTTTTTCAACATAATTAGTCGTAAAATCATGATCGCTCATATCGGTTACAGTCCCCGTAATGTTTACCGACGGAAATTGAAACTCAACCGGACTACCCACCGAGACTATGTCCCGCTTGTAAAGGTGTCTTTTGTTTTTTTCATCGTAAGAGGTTTTCAGCCTCAAGTTGACGAAAATATCGAGCCTTGGATAGCTGTCCTCGGTCAGTACCGGATAATAGCGTATTCCCAATATCTCGGCCTGCGGACGACCCATAAGATCAACCTCCGCCTCGCCTTTTTTGATTGATTTCACGAACCAGTAGTCGGGCTTTTGGGTTGCCGCCCACCATAAGCCCTGACCGACCTTGACCTTAATGTAAATATAGGTGGGTTTCGCATAAAAAAATTTGACTGCGGCAACGATACCGACCAAAAAACAGACGGAAAAAAAAGCGACAAGAAGAAGGTTGTGCTCAAGCCAATATTTTAGTTTCTTTATATTACGCATAAACAGGATTTGTTTTAACATTATAGCACCGTCTTTAAAGATGTCCTCAGGAATTGACTATTACGGAACAGATCTTCTCAACTTCTGGGTGTGTAAGGTCGAAAAATGAGGGTAGTAATAATCCTCTCTCATAAAAGTATTTTGCATTCGGATAGAATTGCCCCCTAAATTTATCTTTGTATACGGGTTGGGAATCGACCGGCAAGAAGAATTCCCTTGTTTCTATATTATTTTTTTCGAGCCTGGTAATAACCTTTCGTTTTTGGGCTGAATCCTTAAAGATGATTGCCGGAAACCAGTAGTTCGGGCTGTTTTTCGAATCGGAATCGACAAATCTGAAGACTTCGTTATTTCCAAGATTTTTTCTATACCAGTCAAACACCTGCCTCCTTTTTTTTATCAACCCCTCGAATCTTTTCATCTGGGAGTAGCCAAGCGCGGCTTGAAGTCCCGACAGCACCAGATTGTAGCCTATCAGGTTGTGTTTGAAATGGGTGGTTTCATTGAAATCGAAAAACTCAAGTTTTTTTATCAGTTGATAGGTTTTTTTGTCGTTCATGCAGACCATACCGCCGTTACCGGTAGTCACGATCTTGTTGGCATAAAGGGAGAAGCATGAAATATCCCCATATGAGCCGATCAATCTTTTTTTATACATTGCTCCCATCGCCTCGGCCGCGTCCTCAACGACAAAAATTTTGTGTTTCCTGGCAACTGCGGTTATCTTATCCATGTCGCATGGATAACCGTAAAGATGGACCGGAAGAATCGCCTTGGTTTTCTTGGTTATTTTTCTTTCAATTGTGTCCGGATCCATATTCCAATCATCATGGGATACGGAGTCGACAAGTACCGGAGTTGCCCCTGTCCAGGAAACCGCATTAACAGTCGCAATCATGGTCAAACTGGGGAGAATGACCTCGTCTCCCGGCCCGATCCCCAAACCTTTCAAGGCTAAAAACAAGGCGGAAGTTCCGCTGTTGACCGAAACCGCATACTTTGTTCCGGAAATTTTTCTGGCGAAAAGGGACTCGAATTTTTCGACCCAGGGACTCTTTGAGGAAATCCAGCCCTGATCAAATGATTTTTTTATCTCCAAAAAGTCGCTTCTTGTGAGATTTGGTCTTGAGATTGGAGTGTGAGAATGCATTCACTAATTTTAATGCATAACTAGCCATCTGTCCAAGTAAAATCATTCCCTGACCCACCAAGTAAAATATGAAGGGCACTAGCGATACCAGATATCGTTCCCACGCCAAAGCAAAATAAAAAAGCAAGGCGGTATAGGTCAGCAGACCTAATATGAAAACTGCTGTCTCCGGGCTTATACGTCTTGATCTGATTAATATGTATGCTGCCCTAAAAAAACCAATTATGGCTAGGAACAACAGCAAACTGACCGCTTTTTTACCTCCGACTGGTACCGATGGCTTTATTCCCCGATTATTTGCTGATGAAAAATAATTATTTATATAGTCGAATCTTTTTTTTACTGTCGGCAGCCAATCCCCTGACCACGCTCCTTTTATCTGAGCTTTTGAAATTTTATTTGTCCACTTATACTGAAAAAGCATATTGTTCACAGGGTCCCTATATAGCATAGGGTTCAGGACGATATAGATAACTATGAATATATGGACGATTACAAAATTTTTTATGTATAGCTTTTTTAGGTCATATTTGGAAGCGATCAGATCAAGATTGACAACCAGCAATACGGATAACAACAATATGATGCCGTTAAGCTTTGTCTGATTAAGAAATGCGGCGGCGGTTGCAAATACGATTAAAAAGATGCCCTTACGCCTGATTCCTGAAAAGTAAAGAGTGATCGTCAGCAAGGCAATATTGAAGAATAGCATGTATACGCCTTCCGAATAAGCTATCGTCGAATACGTCGATATTAGTGAGGAAAGACCATATAATACTGTAAGCAGCAGAGGGATGATTAAGCCCCCGAATAACTTTAGGTACAGCAGATAGATTATGATCAAGGTTGCCGATGATACCAAAACCGAAGCGGTTCTTGCCAAAAATATCAAATCTACCGTCTTCCTAAGACCTTCTCCGTATCTTGAAAGCAGACTGGATATGGAAACGCCGTCATCATGCCAATAGATAAATTTTTCCGTTACATATGGGTCATATTTTAACCGTGATTTCTCATTCATGAACCTTCTTTGATAAATATTGTGGTCAATAAGATACTGAACCATGTCATACCCGCCTCCTTTTATCAACTTTTCCTTAAGATAGCTTGGGTATATGGCCATTCCATATATATATGCAGGTATTTTAGGATCTCCGTCCACCTTTTCAGTCTTCCAAAGGTCGTTATCCATATCCCCATTAACCAAAAGTTCAAATACATAACTTCTTCCGATCCAGGCTGCTTCATCATAAAAATATAGTGAGTTGAGCCGGGTTACCTTATATGAATAATAGACGGAAGCCAGCAAAAAAATAATTAACGGAATAACTAATAATTTAATTTTTTCTATTGGAAAATTAAAC
>CAZVQH010000042.1:0-6557 GCA_964629205.1 uncultured Gammaproteobacteria bacterium | reverse complement strand
AGATACGGTATTTGCGCCCTTTATAAATAAATGGTAAACTCTTGGTGAGTATGGATAACGAGCCGGCAGATGATTTGGAGGAAATTTTGGGATTGCGCAGGGAAAAGCACAAAAGCCACTCCTTCTTTCATATAAAAGAAAAGGGTAATGTAGGCGAAGCGAGAAAAAGAATCGATGTCCTGATATCGCAATTCAAGAAAATGTCCCCATTGGATTTGACAAAGCTAAAAAATCCAAGGCTTCTTCAAACATGGGAAAGATTGAACAATGCATTTGTGGGATTGCCTAGCTGGGAATCTTTACTTATGGCGGCACAGGATGATTTTAGAATGGGGGAAAGCGGAAATATAGTCGTTTTGATTAATCCTGCAGAGAGCAATAAGAATAGATTAATGGTCAGATCATTGACTGACAGGACATTGTTTAATGATGCCAAGACATCTACAGATCATCTATACGGCCTGGAAGTCAATGCTCAAAATCTAATTGGTGATAGTGGAACAATTGATGAAGTCCAATTAAAAGAGGATTTTTTTGAGTCTTTACTTGAAGTGCAATCAAGTTTGCATTACAACAATTCAGTGAGGCCTATATCTATTGGCCAATCGGAGCCGGTCTTAACCCGCGGTCAGGTAAGAAGCCTATTCCACAAAGGGTTTAGGCCCGGAGGGAATAACCGTTCCGTAGGGATGACTGCTCCAAATATGCAAATACTGTAAATCTTTATGGCAAAACATCCGATATATACAATGAGTGTGGCAAGGGTCTATCCGCTTTATATCGCTAAGGCGGAAAGGAAAGGGCGTACGAAGTCAGAGGTTGACGAGATCATCCGCTGGTTGACTGGTTACTCTCAGGCAGAATTGGAAGCACAGCTTAAGAAACAGACCGATTTTGAAACCTTCTTCGCGGAAGCTCCGCTGCTGAATCCTTTGCGGTCGCTGGTTAAGGGGATAATCTGCGGCGTTCGGGTGGAGGACATAAAAGATCCGACGATGCAGGCAATCCGCTACTTGGACAAGCTGATTGATGAACTTGCGAAAGGTAAGACAATGGAGAAGATTTTGCGTAAATAATTTAACTTCATCAAATACAAATTGATATACTTTTTCTCATGAGTAATGATTTTGTAAGACGAGAATATAATAAAATCGCGGAAACCTATCTTAAGGGCAGGGACAAATTCAAGAATAATAAATATCTTGACAGACTGATGGAGATGCTTTCGCCCGGTTCGACAGTACTAGATATCGGTTGCGGTGCGGGCATACCGATTGACTTATATTTGATTGACCATGGACATAGGGTAATCGGAATCGATATCTCCGAGAAACAAATAGAGTTGGCAAAAAAGAGTGTCCCCGAAGGGAAATACAGTGTCAAAGACATGTCCATGTTAAGGAGGGGTGAATATGAGGTTGATGCGGTAGTTTCATTTTATGCAATCTTTCATACCCCCCGTGAAACACACCTGGATCTGCTCAAAAAAATGAGCACATTTCTCAAACCGCACGGACTGATATTAATCACCATGGGGTCAAGCGATTGGGAAGGGAAAGAGAATAATTTTTTTGGTGGAGAAATGGAATGGAGCCATTATGACTCCGAGACAAATATAAAAATCGTTAAGGAAGCGAGTTACGAAATACTCACTAACGAAATTGACACTACGGGGGATGAAAAACATCTGGTAATTATTGCCAGAAAAAAATAACACACCAATAGTGAGAAAAGGGGCGGAAGAATGGGGGTCGCCCTCTCCTGCTTGAGGCGTCTTAAGCGGTGACTTTTTTTGCCAGGATTTTATCAATCCTGTTTTTATCCATATCCACAACTTCGAAGCGGTAGCCTGATTTTTCGAAATAGTCTCCGGCTTTGGGGATTTTTTCAAGGTGGGCGATGACGAATCCGGCTGCAGTTTGGAACATGTCAAGATCCCTGCTCGTCAGGTCATGAAGGCGGATTTTTTTCTTCAGGTCGTATATAGGTGTCATACCGTCAATAAGGAATGATCCGTTCTCGCGCGTCACAATCAGCGGTTCCTGAAGAGCTTGGGACTTGATCTCTCCGACCAACGCTTCAAGTATGTCGTTAAAGGTGATCAGTCCGAGTACGACTCCGTACTCGTCAAGAACAAGGGCAATATGGAGGTGCGAATGGCGGAACATCTCCAATACTTTTATTGCCTTCATCGATTCAGGTACAAGATGTGGCTTGTTTGTTATTTTTTTGAGTTTTTCTATTTCAAATGAGCTATCCTGAACATATTGAGACAATAAATCCTTGACATGGACGACTCCGAATATTTTTTCGGTTTTCCCTTCCGTGAAAATCAACCTCGAATGTCCGTATTTCGACAGATATTGTTCCGGTTTCTTGATGAATTCGTTGATATTCACGGACATCATTTTGTGTTTCGGCGTCATCAGCATGCCGACCCTCAAGTCGTCAAGCAAAAGGGCGCGCTCAATAAGCTTCTTTTCGGTTTTGCTGAATATTCCCATATCGGCCCCTTCACGAATGAGGATGCGGATCTCATCTTCCGTAATATGCTGGGATACTGCCGATTTGAAACCCATGATCTTAAATACGAATTCCGTCGAGGTGCTCAGGAGTTGAATGATTGGTGAAGTTATATTCGAAAATGCATACATGAAGGGGGCAACCAGAGAGGCAATTTTCTCGGGATTTGACATGGCGATCCGTTTCGGGACGAGCTCACCCAGGATGATTGAAAGATAAGTAATAACTGAGATTATAACCGCAAACGCTATTTCGTCATGAAATGCTCCAATTAAGGGAAGCGGTTTTATGAAAGTGCCGACCTGAGTTGCGAATTTGTCCTCGCCGACTGCGCCCACTAAGACGGTTATGAGTGTGATTCCGACCTGGATACTGGAAAGAAATACATTCGGTTTTTCGGCAAGCTGGAGGGCGATCCTTCCCCGCTGGCTACCACCGGCCGCCAGATTCTTCAGTTTGCTTTTGCGGGATGAGACAATAGCAATTTCCGCCATTGCAAAAAAACCATTGAACAAAATAAGTGCAAGTATGAAAATGATATCCATCCATAAATTATATCAGTCCGCAATCCGGGGACGATAGCCTGCTCATTTCTTGCACCAATAAAAAATGAGAATCAGGATATTTCCATTTCAGGACATAATCAAAATGGCGGGGAAAATAAATATTCGCAAAATCGATGCGGAAGGAAAAGAAATACCAGGATGCAACCTTCATGCTCTATGGGGTAAGGAAGTGAGTCTTTCAGAATCTGAATTCACCATTACAATAGAGCCACTCGGAGGTCTTGTAACCCGCGCCGCATGAGCTGCGGTTCCATGATCCAACCGTATACGTCGACTGGCTCTCTGATTCATAATCAACGCCATCGATCTGGATTTTATTTACGCGCAGGTTCCGGTCCTCGCCGGTTTCCCGATTATGTAAATCGTTGGTAAACCTCAGTTTGACCTGATTGGATTTAACTTTAGCCGGGTGGGAGTAGGTATATGTTTTTTCCGTTTCGCCTATGTCGTAAAAAACCGACACGATTTCGTTATCTATCATCAACTCCATGGTGGGGTATTGGCCGTTGGCGCGGGTTCCCGACGCATAAACGACAATAATTGATTTTGGGGAATCATTTGAGGATGATTTGACCGACGGCGGGTCGATGATGTTCACCGATGTTCCCGAGGAATGGGCAAGAACATTAACCAACTTGTCCGAGGAGGCGACTTGGGAAAATTGATCATAGTTGATTGAGGTTGTGCCTGAGAGTAGGGCGGTAAAAGTCACCGATGCCAGAGTTCCCCTACCTTGTTTGGTTTCGCCTTTGTTGCCGGCCAGGATGATCGATATACGACCATTATTGTCGTCGCTTCTTTTGAGAATTTTGGGGAAAAAGTCCCTCGGGACGATAGAGTTCACGACAAGAAACCGCTTGTCGTAATTTATGACGAGATCGGCACCCGATATACCCTCCGACTGGGCGTCAATATCGAAGTCGACAGTCAGAGACTCGCCCCGGATAGCCGAAATGGAAGTGGGGGAGGTATAAAGGTTGACGCCGGTTATTTCTTCCGATGCCTCCTTCTCCTTAATCGTTACCGGTTTCTTTATGGCAATAAGAGTGAAAACAAGGCTTGCAAAAAAAACCAGAAGGAGTATTCCGGAGAATATGGTTTTAAGCAATTGCTGCGTCTTAACCTTACTTTTCATGTCAGTAATTCAGTATATATTATTTCTGGTCGCGCTTATTTTATAAAAATAAAGGCAATCACGCCTTATATATTGAAGTTAATAAAAGGTCAAGTATTAATCGGATAAAAGTGGTATACTGATAAAAGATTAGGAAATTGTTACTTCGATTTTTAGAACAACTTCTTATTTTAATAAACTAACACATGGTAAATAAAATATACATCGGAAACATCTCTCCAAAAACAACCGACAAGGATCTGCTCGATCTTTTTTCAAAAGCAGGCGAAGTGGTATCGGTGAAGATAGTCCAGGGAATGAATCTCATTGATAATGCCAGGCACGGATATGTGGTCATGAAAAATACTGAGGAAATGAGAAAAGCTATCTCCAAATACAATAACTGCGACCTTAAAGGGAATAAAATAAGGGTCGTCATAGCTCACTCCATTGACCAGAATGAAAACTTTTTTGCCAATCAAAACAGGTATCGCAACAATAGAAGATTCTAATCAATATGCCAAACCTATACAGCAATCCCTGCACCCGCTGCGGTAAGGAACGGATCGTTGTCCGGACCTGGAAGGAGACCGTGGGCTATTCAGTAGTCACGACCCGGGAAACCGCCTGTCCTGACAAGGCCTGCCAAAAGATAGTTGAACAAGCGAACAAAAAACAGATTGCCAAGCAGGAAGCTTCCCGACTTAAACGGAAGATGAATCTGAACCACAGCAGAAAAACAAAGAAATCCACTACTTCAAAAAAATCCTCCTGACGCCTGTAAGAATCAAGGCTTAGTCAACGAAAACATTATCGAGTTTAAAATCGAAAGTAGCAGGCTGAAGGCCAAGGCCCAGCCGAAGCTTCTCACTTCAAACCCCGATACGATCATGTCGACGATGATAATCATGAAGGCATTTATAAGAAAAGTAAAGAGACCTAAGGTAAGAATCGATATCGGAAGCGTAAACAAAATAAATAAGGGTTTGATGAAAGTATTGACGAGACCGAGAATTACAGTTACTGTCATAGCGGTAAGAAAATTACTTACCGAGACTCCGGGAAGAATACTGGCCGATATGTATACGGCAAAACTGTAGATGAAAAAATTAGCCAATGTCTCCATAAGACATTATATAACTTATAACCCGTATTTTTAACCGTCTCGCCGAAGCTCTGGGGGACAGAACCAGGCGGACTTAATTCAATTTAAATTTAATTAATGAATATCAGGTAATAGACGGGTAAACATTGGGTAAGAAAGATCTTTGATACAATTTAGGTATGAAAAAATACAAAAACGTAAGGGAATATATCGACGGTCTTGTTCCCGGACGAAGGGAAATCATCACCAAGCTGAGATCAGTGATCATAAAGAGCTTGCCGGATGGTTATGAGGAAACAGTCCAATATAACATGATAAGTTATGTGGTTCCGCTCTCACTTTATCCTCAAGGATATCTTGAAGATAAAAAAACACCCCTGCCCTATATCTGTCTCGCTTCCCAAAAAAACCATATAAGTCTCTATCTGATGAATATATACGGAAACCCGGAACTTGATGGATGGTTCAGGGAAGCATATAAAAAATCCGGTAAAAAACTGGACATGGGAAAATCATGTCTTAGATTCAAAAGATTCGAAGACCTGGCAATTGACGTAATCGAAAAAGCGGTAGCAAAAACATCGGTCAAAAAATTCATCGACTCCTATACTAAGTCAAGGAAATAATCATTTTTTCATGGCGCGGGATCTTAGCTGTCCAGGTAATTTCTCGATGGCGTATCTCAAAGCTGTTCTAGGCATAATATTTTTGTTTTTCATAACATAGTCAAATACGGCGGCGGGGTAAGCTTGACTGGCGGATTTAAGCATCCATCCATAACCTTTACGGACAAGATCTTCCTCGTCGATAATCAGAATATCAGCGATATCAAAGATATCATTAATGAATTTTCCCCTGCGTGCGGGGACGATCAGAGTAACGGCGGCAGCGCGACGTTTCCAAAGATTTTTTGATCGTGCCCATTTTTTCAGTTGTACGATTCTATCAGGGTATCTTTCGATAAGCGTGCCAACGGCATGATTGCAGAATGTATCGCATTCGGCCCAATTGTCGATGTATTTGTCTATCCAGGATTCAAAGACAAAGATATCTGACGGTTCATACTCTTTATTGATTAAATAAGCAAAATGTGCGCCGACCATTACTTCTTCACAGTAACCGGATTTGAACAGGTTCTCAATTAAACCGAAGATTTTTCTTCGACCCGAATCCTTTATTTTATAAAACGCCATAGCTGCTATTTTTTGGGTTTTCGGCATGCTCACGCCGTAGTATCTGACCTCTTCCT
>CAZVQH010000041.1:0-6606 GCA_964629205.1 uncultured Gammaproteobacteria bacterium | reverse complement strand
GGATTTTGGTCGGGTCGGCGGCGGCAAGTATTCCCTCCCGTCCATCCCATACCATACGGGATGATTCGTCGTTGGCGGTAACTTCAAAAATTATTTCCGCTTTCTTCGCCACTTCCGCAGGAGACTGACAAGCGACCGCCCCCCGGGAAACGAACTTGCGGGCAACATCCATCGTGCGGTTCCATACGAAGAGGGGATGACCGCCGATTAAGAAGTTGTCGGCGATACCGCTTCCCATTATACCCAACCCGACGATTCCTATTTTTTTCATGTGTGGGCTTATATCTTGAGAATCTCTAACACCCGATAAAGCACCATGGCCGGCCAGAACATTGCCTTGAATATCCCCAACAAACCTTCCGTGAATGTGGAGGCATGCTGGAGATAATAAAACATGGCGCCTATCACTCCGAGGCCGTATATGGCATTACCAGAATTGGAGCAGTGTTTCATTCTTACATTTTACTAAAAATTTGTCCTTTTGTTGATATTGTCGTTTTAAGCCGCTAATATAACGTGGATGAGAAATGAACAACATCCGCCGTTATTACCCAGGAGGGAGTTTTTATCTGCGCTACGTAAAGGAGTTATTATGACCGCTATTGCCTATCTTGCCCTCGCTCCGGTCACGGTAAATTTGAAAACAAGTAAGGACGTCATTTCGGCACTCAACGGAGAAGGAAAGTCCTGCTCATTTTCCCAAACCTATGACGTCGCGGCCGTATTGGGGGCGGGAGTCTACAAAACTCCCGAAGGCGATTATTCTCCGACTACATTCGGTCGGGGCAGACTTAATTCCGCGTCCGCCCTATACCTCAACGGCTTAACTGGAGAAATCGTCCTTTTGGATGGTTATCAGGGAAAGGAGGCCGACCCTTTGACGGACAAGAGATATCTCATGGACCAGGTGTGGTCAATGTCTGACCAGACAGTGAGAATTCCCGGCAGAAAGATCCATGTCGAATCAAAATCGACAAGCACCGCAACAAATATCGACGCCCTGGGCGCCCTCATGATCGAAAACGGCTGGGACGACGTTGCGGTCGTGACCGACGGATTCCATGACCTGAGAGTCAAGGCGATATTGAAAATAAAGGGAATCGATGCTTGTGTTTTTACTGTCGAGAGGATAACCGAAAAACTCAATCCGAGCGAACGCAAAACGGTCAGGATCAATAACCGAAACCAGGGGAAGGAATGGAGGGAGATGATGGAAAAAATCAAATTGTTTGTCCTTTTTTACGATCCCCAACAAGAAAAATCCGCACAATTCGAAAAATTCATAATGGGGCTTACCGGAAAATGATGCAAGTACTATAATATCCACATGGATATAGATCTGTCTAAACTTGATTATAAATTCATTCATAAGCCCCTGCTGGTTGGCGGACGCGCCAAGGAATTCTGGGGAGTCCGTAAATCGGGCCCGGACATTGATTTCGTGATCCATAATGACGACTATGAAAATCTGTCAAAAAAATACCCCAATAATCTTAAAGACTTATATGGTGATTTGGGTGTGGTTATCCTCGGTTTTGAAATATGGAGAACCATTTGTTCCTATGATTATCATTCCCTTTCCGAAAATGCCGAGACTTTGGATACATACAAAATAATCTCACTCGAAAAACTTTTGTTTTTGACCGCGCTCGGGATAAAAAAAGAAAAGTACGAACGGGATTTGAATCTGATCGTAGAGCGCATATTTGCATTGCGGTACAAGAAGTAATCTCCGGTTTATTTTTTCCTTCGCGGTACAAAAATTATTATCAAAGTCATCAAAAGATTCATGACCAATAGGTAGCTTGGATAAAGAACAGTCGCCAAACTGTAATTCGCAAGTGCAAAAATAGACAAACTGTGTCTTACCAGATTGAGCGAGTATGTCGCCAGCGTTTCACTCCCCGGATCCTTCAGGGTTTTTCTGATTGTCGGAATGAAGGCGCAGGCATCAATAAGTGAGGCCATGATGATTGATACCGTGGGGTCCTTAGTGAGATACCACGGCACGATCGTTATCAGGGCGCCCAGGAAAAACAACTTATCGGTTGCCGTTACGTCTTTTGTCCCGCGGCTTGTCGCCAAAACCGCAATAATAATCACTATTGCACTTGTGACGCCTGTGCCCCAAGAGCCCGCTCCGCCTCCGCTCGTCCATTGACTGAAAAACGCCACCGCCACGATTATAGACCAGGTAAGCCAAGTGAAAAGATGCGGTTTTGTTTTTCCGCGCCAAGTGTCAATTATGTAAGGCGCATGTCCTGCTATTGAAAGAAGAATTGTCACCAATCCTATGAACTCTTTCATATTATTTCTTCTTTCCCCATCTCCATTCCGGCTTTTCACCGGTCAGGTAGCAGACTGCTATCAATATAGAAGTGGAGATTGCAAATTCCCAGGAAAATCTGAATACATAGGAGGTTACGGTATCGAAAAGCTTCTTCGACTCAACGCCTCGATATATTATAAAAAGCAGATACAATGTCAGGACCAACCACCCCTGCCAGGTCGCCGGATACCAACCCCATCCGTAATTTTTGGCGCGGAACCAAAGCGTTTTCTTTTTCTTCATAAGACCATGATACCAAAGTTTTAAAACAGACTAGACACTTCCAAACCGTTTGCAGTAATTCCTAAAGACTCCTCAAACCTGTATTTACGCTTACCGTCTGTTGACTGCATCCTGATATTCATAAACGACGCCTCACCAATACTCAAGTCCTTTACGTCTTCGTAGGGAACATTGCCCAGCCTGTGGATAAGGAACCTCATTATTCCCGAATGACTCACGAAAAGGACGTTCATTCCGAGGCGGGCAACGGCGACTATTTCCAATAACGGCATCAAGCGTTTTGTTATTTCCCTATCCGTTTCTATCCCGTGAATATTTTCGAATCCGGGTTTTTCATGATTAACCAGAAAATCATGTCTCGCTTCCATACTTTCCAAATATGGTTTATTTTCAAGTTTCCCGAAATTCCTTTCACGCAGACCCGATAGGGGAATGACCTCGCCTGGATCATCGGCAACGATCGCCGCCGTCTCAATTGCCCTCAACATCGGGGATGAATAGACGTTGGCAAATCTTATCGGGGACAATCTGCTTTTGAGTTGAAATGCCTGGTTGCGGCCATCGGCGGTCAAAACCGAGCCCAAGGAATCAGACCGGCTTTGCAATGTGCCGTCGGCATTCATTTTGGTCCTTCCATGCCTTGCGAAATAGAGGTTTACAGCGCCTTCTTTCATGGTTAGATATTATACCAAAGGCATCATTCAAGGAAAGATTTTCCGGTTTTTATTTTGGGAAGGTTGAAGAATTCGCAAACGGTTGAGGCGACGTCGGATAATGATCTTCTCGTTCCTACCAACCCCGGTTTAATTGTCTTGCCCATGGCTATAACCGGAACATATTCTCGGGTATGCATGTCATGGCCTATTGCCGGATCATTACCATGATCGGCGGTAATGATAAGCAGGTCATTTTTGCTTAACTGTTCAATCAAAAAAGGGAGGAATCC
The DNA here is from genome assembly GCA_964629205.1 of uncultured Gammaproteobacteria bacterium. Taxonomy (GTDB): domain Bacteria; phylum Patescibacteriota; class Microgenomatia; order UBA1406; family GWC2-37-13; genus GWC2-37-13. Next base: position 3,088 of record CAZVQH010000041.1, on the reverse strand, counting down.
GTCAATCATTGATAGAACTTTTTGGGCGGTTTTTTTATCCTGGTTATGTCCCGAAAGATCGACTTCCTGGAAGTTGGCGAATATGAAACCTTTCTTGAAGGTTTTCAATTTTTTTTTCATTACCTCAATCATCTTCCCGGTATGAACAACATTTATTGCCTGGCATTTTTTTATTCCCTTAACCTTATTGCCGAACATATCGGCGGTCTTGCCGACCATCAGTATAGGAATTTTTTTGTTTATGAATCTATCTATCAGATTATTAGTGTTATCATCCTGGTAACCCATATGGACAACCGATTGTCTGCCGTTATGGATCTTCATCTTTCCGGAACTTATGCCAAGGATCCGCTTGCCAAGAATTCTATCGCGCCTGTAGACGAATCCTGCGGATACTTTTCTCTCATTCAATGCCGGATCAACTCCATGGACTATAACCCTCGAACATTCGAAGTTGTCTCGGAATAATTTGCCCACCTTAAGGATTTCTTTGAATTTCAATTTGTTCAAGTTTCCGTATATGTTGATGTTATTTCCGAGATCCGACTCGACATTATTGCCAATATAGATCTGACCTTCGATAACAAGCACATCTTTTTTATACCAATAGAATTTTAGATTATTTTTATTAAGGAGCTCTTCTATTTTGCTCTTTTGGTCTGCCAGATATATTTTTTTTACTTTTACCGGTATTCCGATTATTTCCTTATGCCCGAGATAGCTGTCGGCACCCGAGTAATGAAGTTTGGAGACGCCACGGCGGATGTGGTATTTCCCTAAAGTAAGGCCGGTTTTTTTATTTAGCCTGTCAATTCCCAAAGCTTGAAGGTTCGGATATTCTAAGGGTGAGTCTTTTATGATTGAACGGTATGTATTTGACCCCGTATCCTGGACTCGAGATTTGATTATGTCCTTCATCGCACCGACACCCAATCCGTCTATAACCAAGAGAATGATTTTATTTGGATTTTTCATAAGCTGAATTTTTTCATAAACTCCCTCAAAAGAAAACTTGCGGAACTGTGATACCCTGTACCTTCAGGCGCAATCAGGCCACCAGCCGTCGCCGTATATTCCAGGAATTCTGGCTGGGAATTGGCGACTGCCCCGATCATGACCTGACCTCCGGAACCAACAAGGGCATGGGCCCCATCACGGTCGCGTTTGGCATCGGCAATAAACATCACGGGGGTTTTATTTGGATCTATGCCATTTATTTCGATTAGATCACGCATTCCGAATCCTTTTGAGAGACCTTTGGGATTGATGTCGACGGATTTGCCCAGTTCAAGATCAATTACCTCCCGATAATCATGAAGCACTTCGCGAAGCGCCACCTCCTCAGCCCATAACTTGGCTTCCTTGCCTTCAGGCGGACGAACGACGATCTTCACGTATCCTAGACCGGGCTCAAATTGCGCTTCATCGGTGGAGGCGGGAACGCGCGGAATCCCAAGCTCCCGCATCAATCTTGCTTTTATATCCGGAACAACATCATTCGCATACATGGAAAAGGCGGGATTCACATAATCCTTATGTGAGCCCACATCGTACCTTGATCCGCCGTTTTCGGTTACCCATACGCCTTCCCCGACACCAAGAACCGTTGAGTAGAAAGGCATCTGCCCCGGCGGCCTATTTGTCAAAACCAAAGGCACGATGTCCTTCGATCGCATCTGGGCGATAACGCCGGAAAAATCCGCCATGGCCGACATGTCCGGTTTAAAGCTTTGTAGCTTTCCATCCTTAATGAAGTTTGCATATCCGGTAATAACGCCGTCGAGATCAAAAATAACGAAGCCCCGGGGAGGGGTCAAGAATTCTTTTCGATTTGCAGGTTTAGTTTCCGCCATATTGTTTTATCCGGTACTATTACCCAAATATAAAATGTCCCGTGCTCTTATTATATTGGATTGTGGCGGCAATTGGCCCGAATTGGCTTCTATGTGGGTCAGTTTGAAAAGCTCGGCCAATGACTGCGCGGGCATATCGCCGGTCGCATGAAGGTGGCAGGCGATTGCCCGGATGGCATCAATATCGGTAGGCCCGGCAGTATCCAGATCAAGGCTCAGGGCGGAATTGACCCGCTCGGCTGCTTCCCCGCCCAGGATATGATCTATCATTCCGACTATTCTTTCCGGCATGTTTTTGGGAACCGGCTTGTCACCGAAAGACCTCAGGATTTGTGCGTACATTGTTATCGCCTGTTCGGGGCCGTAATACCTGTCTGTCAGGAATTTCAGTTCGGCCGGATCGATGTCGGAAGGCAGTGCGTATTCGATAAGGGGTTCGCCATCTAAGGCGTGGCGGGGAGGGAAGACATCGATAAGCACCCCATTGTTATTGAAATTGGCAAGGGGCGGGTCAAGCGAAATCGGATGGCCGGCGTCAAAAACTTTTTTGAACTGATGCAGATATGTTCCAATCAGCTCCTCGGGATTTCCTCCGTTCTGCATTGATGTGGTCATCATTGATCCGCCGAACTCCTGAAGCAAATTCAGCCACAGATCCTGATTCTGGAATTCCTCAACCCGTCTGTCATCCTTGGCATTCATATAGAAGTCTCCGGGAGCAATAAACATTCCCTGATGCGGTGTTTCTATTCCAAGTTCGGCCGTTACATTGCAGAACAACTTCAGATCGCGCATTTTTCTTAATCCTTCCTCCGGGGAATCGATCCTATATTGTTTCAATACATAGTAATTTCCCTTTTCGCGAAATTTTTTGTAGACTCTGATATCGACGCTCGCGTGGGAACCGTGTTTTTCTGCAGGGGCTGCCATATAGGAAATTCATTTTAGAGCAACCCGGCGAAGTTGCTTGACATGGGCTGCGTCGCAATCTGACAACCTGACATTTTGCCTTTTGGCATCGGCTTTGATAGAATTTTTCTCAATGAACGCCCATATAGAATCAAAATATCCGCTTGATTTCCGGAAGCGGGACGCCGAAACGATAAGCCTGTTCATAAACCGCCGCCAGTCTTTTGAACTTATCGGCGTAAACCGTGTGGGTATCAGCAACTTTCTCCGCTACTACCTGAACCATGAAAAGGTCTGGGACAAATACTTAAGCTCCAACCGTCATC
>CAZVQH010000040.1:0-6691 GCA_964629205.1 uncultured Gammaproteobacteria bacterium | reverse complement strand
GAAAAACCGGGGCCAAAGATAGGCGCGATCCTAAAAAATCTTTTTGACAAGGTCGTCGACAAAAAAATTAGCAACGACCGGGAAAGCCTACTTGAGGAACTCAAAAAATCCGCTTGAATTCGCTCGCTCATCGCCGATAGTTGTTGTTTCTCCATGACCGGAATACACAATCGTTTCTTCGGGAAGTTTAAATAGACATTCAAGAGATGTTCTTAAGTCTTCCTTATTGCAGTATGAAAAATCGAACCGGCCGATTCCCGCCTTAAACAAAGTGTCACCTGTAAAAACAGCGTTCTCCTTCCTGAAGTAGAACGCCGATGACCCTGGAGTATGTCCCGGAGTACTTATAACCTCACATGAAAAATCGGCTATTTCAAATTGTCCGCTTCTAAGAAATTCTATCCTTATGGGCCTGATAACAGCCGGTTCGTATCCCAAAAAATGCCTTGCCGTCTCCTCAACCCGGTCAATGAGAAATTTGTCTTCCGAAAAAATATAGAAGGGAATATTGATTGAGGCTTGAATCTCGCCGGTCGCCATAATATGGTCAAAGTGACCATGGGTAGCCAATAGCGCAATAAGATTCAGTCGTCGCCTCGCCACTTCCTCAAGGAGAAACGAAGCCTCGTCGGCTGGATCAATAATCAGGCAATCCGATCCCGAAACAATCAAATACGCATTGGCCTGCATTTGGCCCAGTTGGTATTTAAAAATATTCATTTATGAATTCTGCCATTCAACAAAATCGCATCCGACTGCCATCTTCTGTTGAGGATCCCACTGATTTGTGGAGCATTTTTTAAGTTTTTTTCCGGACACGGTCGTAAACATAACCAGTTTTGATCCGCACTTGGGACAGTCTTCATCCAACGCCTGAGTTGTTCCCTTAAGCCACTCGACATAATCGCAGCCTCCGGCCGTTTTTGTTTTCGGATCCCAGGTCGCCGTTGAACATTTTTTCATTTTTTTACCCATTCTTGTTGTTACCATAAGGAGCGGGGCTCCACACTTGGGGCATTTCTCATCAAGTGCCGCCGGTTCAACAGCCAACCATTTAACAAAATCACACCCTTCGTTTTCCCGGGTATCCGGATTCCATGAGCCGGCCGAACATCTTTGAAGTTTTTTTCCGGACTTCGTTTCAACTACTTCTCCTAACGGGGCACCACATTTCGGACACATTTCCTTGTTGTCTTTCATTTTTGTTTGTTTTTCTCCATAAATACTAATATTGGAGTTGCGATAAAGGGTGAGGAATAGGTTCCGGTTACGGTACCAATAAGAAGAGTTATGACGAAAAATCTTATTGAATCGCCCCCCAAGAGGGCCAGGGCCAATAACATGAATATTATTGTCATTGAATTATTGATTGATCTGACCATGGTTTCAGTGAGTGCGCGGTTTGCGTAATATTCTATATTACCTTTTTCCCCTGTTTGCATATATTCGCGGATTTTATCGAAAATCACGATCGTATCATGGACCGAAAACGACATCGTAGTCAAAACGGCAGTTACAAACATCGTATCAACTTCAGCTTTGAAGAAATGGGACATTATTGAATAGCTCCCCATAACAACCAGAAAATCATGGAACATTGCCATGATTGCGGAAACGGCAAACCTAAAACCCTTGAAAGCAAAACTCATATATAGGAGTATTCCGACAATCGCAAGCACAGAAGCGATTCCGGTTTTAATCATTGATTCTCGACCCAAAATCGGTCCAACTGTCTCTGACTTAAGGACCGTCAAACCTCCGCCTGTCGCAGCTTCAAGTTCGTTTTTAAAACCCGTCTCCTGCTTCTCGGTCATCGCTTTTGCCCTCAGGGTAAGTCTGTTATTGTCGAGTTTATACTCTATGGATTCAATGTTGTTTTTCCTTATGGTTTCATCAAGTTTTGACGCAGTGACTTTATTTTTAGTCCTGTATTCAAGATTGGTCCCGCCGACAAAATCTATGGAAAAGCGATATCCCCACCTCAAGACGGAAAAAATACCGACTCCTATAACTAGTGCGGAAATAAGAAAATAGATAAATTTATACTTTAAGAAATCAACCATTTTTATAGAAAATATTAATTAACCTTTTTGTTATTACGACGCCGGTAAACAAACTTGTAGCAACGCCTATAGCCAAAGTCAGCGCAAATCCACTAACCATTCCGAACTGGGGTAAAAATTCCCAGTTCAGGGGATTGAATAAGATGAAAGCAACTGTGAGCGTCGTAATGTTGGCATCCTTTATGGCGTCAATTGCCCTGCCGAATCCGAGGCGAGAGGCAATTTCAAACGACTTTCCCTTTCTCAATTCTTCCTTGATTCTTTCGAATATAAGGATGTTGGAATCGACCGCCATTCCGATTGATAATATGAATCCGGCGATTCCGGAAAGTGTCATGACGACCGGAATTATTCTTAGGATGGCGAATGAAATCAATCCGTAAATAATTAGGGCAAGGGCCGCAATCATTCCAAGTTTACCATAGTACAAAATCATGAAAAGCAGCACCGCGGCCAAACCGACCGCCCCGGCAATCGTGCTTTTTCTGACTTCCTCGGCTCCTAATGTCGGCCCGATATTTTTTTGTTCAACCAGTTTTACGGTAAGAGGCAGTGCTCCGGAATTTATGGTGATTGCCAGTTTTTTTGCTTCATCGGTTGTGAAGGAACCAGTAATGACAGCGTTTCCATCGACTATTTCCTGCTGGACAACAGGAGCGGAAATGAGAAGGTTGTCAACAACAATTGCAACAGGTTTTCCTACGTTCCGCTTCGTAACTTCGCCGAAAAGTTTGGCGCCTTCGGTGCTAAAGGAGAGCGCCACTTGAGGTTGTCCGTTTTCCTGATTAAACGTGACGCTTGCCTTTTTTACATGTTTCCCTGTTAGGGCGGTATCAACAAATCCCGGCGTGGTGGTTGCCACTTTTGTATCCTGTTCCTTAAAGTTGAGTTGGGCGGTACGACCGATCAAGGCAACCGCTTCGGCAACGTTGCTGATGCCGGGTAGATCAACCGTAATCCGGTGAACATTGCCTGATTTGCTGGTTGCAACCGTCGGCTCCGATACTCCGAAAAGATTAACCCGCTTTTCGATTATGTCGCGGCTTGAAGATAGGGCATCGGCTAAGTCTTCCGGCTTGACGCTTCGCGTATCGGCCTCAAAGACCAGATGGCTTCCCCCTTTAAGGTCCAGTCCGAGACGGGTTCTGAAGTCTCTCCTGATATTCATGCCGAATATGTTCGCGTTGATTGAAAGTGGGTTAAGGGTGTAATTACCTATTTTTAGATTCTCAGGCAGGTCGATCCAAATAATAAGAAGCGACGCGAGAATTAGAAGTATATATTTGATTGCTTTCATAATTGATGGTTACTTTTAGGATTATATCATTTAAGCAAGTCGTCTTCGTTTCCGGCAAGCATGACTTTCGGTTGCTTTAAGAATCTCCATATAAACGGGTCATTGTTTTTCTTCCTGAATACGAACTCATCCTCCGTCATGACGGTGTAGTTTATCGGTCGTCCGAAATCTTTTTCGGCGTCGTGAATCAAGCTCTCAACTTCGGCAACGACAACGATTCCCACAAAAAGAAGATATATTTCATCCTCTTTTATGATTATATTTTTTGAAAATTTAAGCGAGACCGCAACAAATTTTATTTTGCCGATGGCGGATATATTCTTGTAGATCGAAACGGCCAGCGGCGTAGTTTTTGTGAAAATCCGGGTGAACTCGTCGTAAAGATGATAATTCTTATTCAGGGAGTAATATATCTTATTCAAGCGCCTCTCCTTTAAAAGCAACTTTTCGTCGGACAATATGTCCAATTCGCGTTTCACGGCATTGACTTCCTCGATTATCTCCCTGACAATCCGGCGCAGATAATAGTTCTCCCCGGGATGGTGGAAAAAAAACTCCAGGATTTTTCTCCTAGCCTTTGACGGAATGATGTGTTGTAACATAGCGTTAATAAGTTACCTTATTACCTATCGGTAATATTTCCATAAAGATTTGCCCTCTAACCATTGAAATCTCCTCACCATCCTCATCGGTAAATTTGAATTGCGAAACCTCATCAACTCTTTCCCATTCTCCCTTAATAGCCTTACCGTTTTGGAAAATCAAAGCGTCTCCGCTTCCTATGGTCTTATAGAGCAGATGTCCGCCTTCATATCCATCGTTGGCCGGAGACTCCTTTGCGAATACAACGATTATGTTTTTTGAAACGATTGGCTTTCCATTATTTTTATCCAGATGGGGTGAACCGCCGTTTGATCTTTTATAGGAGTTGGTTGCCTTATCATATGCCCAGACAACACCGAAATCAGTAGCGAAGCTATCCCAGAATCCGAAATCTATCTTGGAAACGGCCCCTCTTGACTCGATCTTGGCATCATCTTGAAATTTCCATGGCGTGTACTCTTCATCCCAAGAAACGCCATCCTCATCCTTTTCGGTAAGTTCGCGCTTCTCCTTGGCATATTGCCAAAGTTTGCTGGTTGAAGAATAAACAGTATGCTCGGTCGCCCGGTTAGGCAGTCTCTCGTAATCGCGCCAGAAATAAGGGAACGGGACTGAGAACTGGTTCAAATCATTATATGAAGACCACCCTATTTCCTTTATGTAACCCAGGGCATCGGCCGGTCCGGGTGTGTTTGCACCACCGACGTGGGCATATAACGGGTAATTCCCATAAGCTTCAAGTAGATTTATGAAGTACATTCTTGCCGACCTGACAGGTCCGACGTAAGCTGCGTCTTTACAGTAAAAAACTGCCATAAACCGTGTGATACCGCCTTCCGCGACTGCCTCGTAGATAACATCAGCCGAAGACAGGCCCGATTGCGGTCTGGCCTCTTTATGGTTTTCAACCATTATCCCCAACGGACGTCTTTTTTCCCAATTGGCCTTTTGTGTTTTTGTAAGCATTTCACCGTTTATAGGACATTCCTCGGTCTTAGGCTCTTCCGGAGATATTGTTGTTCCGTTTGATGCGGGAGGACGATAGTTTGACAAGGGAGACAGAATTGTGACCCCCCCATCCTTAAAAAATGAGTATGATACCGCTCCGGACAACAGGAAAGCGACAAAAACCAGAATCAATGCGATTTTTTTATTTATCATGATGATTTTGAAATGCTAATTAATAAAATTTTTAGTTGCTTTTTTGGATTGCTTTTTCTTCCTCTTTAGACAGTTCGTATTCTACCCCTACTCCTTTTTTTACCCTTTTAGTATACACTCTCAACCCTTCCTTTGTGTAAATAAAATTGAGAACAATTCCGCTGTTTTCCTCATCCATAAACGCGGCAACAAAACTCTGTTCTCCTCCAACGGTTCCGAACGGATTGAAACGGACCAATCCAACCTTCTGGAGATGAAGTCCGGATTTTTTTATCTCGATGTCGAGACGTTTTTTTATGTCGGTTATTTCACTGGTCAGACTCTTATCGCCATCAATCAGGGAATCTAGTATGTCGTCCAACCTCTCCTTTTTCGTTGCTGAAATAAGGTTGTAATAGTGATTTCTGAGCTTAAAAAAAACAATCGTCAGCGTCAATAACCAAACAAAACCAACTCCTATTAATATATACAATAACATTGTTACTAATGATACCTATTGGAAAAATGGGTGTCAATTTGACTTTTGAGCTTCAACCTTTTAATATTTATCCGTATGCCCAGAAAAACTAAAAAGCAGAAAATGATTGCCGCATACCATCTGAAAATAAAAGAGATTAAAAAAAACGCCCCCCTGATACCAACTCCCCAAGCGGCACCCGTAAAAACGGAGTCCCTGAAAAACGTTACTGAGGAAGTTTCAAATTCTTACTTTTTTCCGGACCTATTAAAAAGTTTGATATTAGTCGCAATCGTGATTGCGCTTGAAATCGCTTTATATTTTGCTAGGATAATTAAGTAAATGAAAGGAGGTGATACTATCTATGGCATCAATGTACTGCGTAAAATGTCGCGCAAAAAAAGAGGTCGATAATCCTGAAAAAGTCACCATGAAAAATGGCAAACCGGCTATGAAAGCCAAGTGCCCGACTTGTGGAACAGGAATGTATAAAATCGGCACTGCATAATATTTTGTTTAAATAAAATATTTAACCTAAAAACCACTCGTTCTTAAAAGGGTGGTTTTTAGTTTTTGAGAAGAGGAAAGACGGCAATCTTTTTGTATACCGGCCGTTTGTGGGTGATTATACTCTCATAAAGAACGACCTTACCAACTCTGAAAGAAATGTCCACCGGAATTTTTTCCGCTCTTTTTTTCAAAACGAAGTATTGTTGTTTCGATGACTTTCTCCCTCGTCCGATTGTCAGGTGCGGAACATACTTGCGTCCGGCGTTCATGAAATCAAAACTTCGGGTCATCTTGCCAGCCAAGCTTTCAAGTTTTTTTTCGCGCCTGAAGTTGATGTACATAAGAAGTTTTTCATTAGCAATAACATCGACATCAGTGGAATATAAATGGAATTCTGTCTGGTCATAAATTAAGTCCTTGATTCTCTGTTTTACGGAGTCGGTATTTTTTATCTCTCCAAAAAAATGAACGGTTATGTGAAAATTTTCCGGAGTAACCCAATTGAATTCCGGGTATTGCTTTCTTATTTCAATAAGTTGCCCGTCAAGTTGGCTTTTAACTTTTTCTGGAACTTCCACCGCTAAAAATAATCTCATATTA
>CAZVQH010000039.1:0-6734 GCA_964629205.1 uncultured Gammaproteobacteria bacterium | reverse complement strand
TGTAATATAGCATTTTTATTCCAAGAAGCTAACATTCCCGGTATAATTACGATTGGTATTTTTTTGATATTGACGATTGGTGTTGGAGTTGGGGTTAACGTGGGTGGAATAACCTCTGTTGGTTTGGGAGTCGGTGTAATCAACATTGTCGGTGTAATTACAACATCATAAATTTGACCTGATGCCATGTTAAGTTTCCAAGTATTGTCAACGCCTTTCCCGGTGTAATATATGGACAAATTGTCCTCATTTTTAATAATTGAAGGAAAGACGATTTGGTTTTGATCATAAATTTCGGACTTTGTTATTATGTAGCCTAAATCCTCCCAAGTCGAAGAGCAATCTAGCGTCAGCGCATTGGTTCTTAATAAATGTATTCCTGAAGATCTATGAACGAGCAGGTATATATACCCATTTTCAAAGTATGCAAAAGGACCGTCAGCATCATTAATTATATTGATGCCGCATTTTTGCCAATTATCTAGTGTGTCTGAATGAGCCATTGTTACGCTAAAACCTGAATTTCCCCATCTTCCGTAAAATAAATAGTTTTTATTATTGTGCTTTATAATGTGAGGAGCTACATATCCATGACTTTCATTTGAATTTGTCTTTTCAGGATTTAAAACTAAGTATGGGGTTTGATCACAGGTATAACTATTATCACAATTAATTGCATAGATCCGGTAGAAGTCTTTTGAATCCATTTGCGAAATAAGTATTATTTTTTGGCCATTGTCTCCTACAAATAACCGAGCACTAGATATGTCTTTGCCTAAGTTTAATATCTCCTTTTTCATTTCCCAGTATTTGCCATCCTGTGATTCTATAAGTACAGTGGAATAATATGTTTCACTTGATCGTTTAGCTGTTAATATTCCCTGATACTTATTATCGTTGAGAAATATGTGAGCTTGAAGGTGTTGAGAATAACTCAATTGATATATAACTGATAGTGGATTCTCTAAAAATTTTGTAAACTCAGCAGCGTTTACTCTTCGGCTTGAAATAAATAAAAAGATTATCGCAATAAGAATGTTCTTTACTAACTTGCCCATAACATGTCTTATATATTATGACTATAGACTTGTCTATGGATTATTTGCTACAAAAATCATATATTTATTGTTGTAACAGTGTATAAGTTGCGAATATATGGCAGAAAAAAGGCCTGATATAATGTATCAAATATGCATAATAAACTTTCAGTATTAATGATTAGTAAAAATAATCAAGATACGATAGCAAGAGCGCTAAAATCAGTTATTGGTATAAGCTCTCAAGTCATATTGATTGATAGTAAATCAACTGATGAAACAGTCAATATAGCAAAGAAACACAAAGCATTGATATTAAGTAAAGAATTTGATGATATTGGAAAACAGCGTTTATATGGTTTCAAACATGTAATCAGTAAATGGGTATTAATCCTTGACAGTGATGAGGTAGTTTCACAAAAATTAAGTAGAGAGATTACACAAGTACTTGCACAAGCTGGTCGTGATACAACGGCATTTAATATTCCGTATTTGAATCACTATTTAGGGAAGTCTCTTAAGTATGGTGGAGAAAATTACTCTATGATCAGACTTTTCAAGGTAAAGGCTTTGACAATAGCGCCGTCAGTCATTCACAATAATTTTATACAAAAATATGGTAAAACCCAAAGACTTTCTGCTTATATTTACCACTATTCCTACCGTTCATTGCCTCAAATGTATAAGAAGTTTACGAATTACGCAATACGGGATTACGAAATGAAAAGGGCGAAGGGTGAGAGGAGCAGTCTAAAGAAAATATTCATGTATCCGGCGCACATGTTTTATGCTAGATTCATAAAAGACAAGGGATACAAGGACGGATTATTCAGGATTCCTTTGGATCTGGGGTTTGCATATATGGAATTTTTGACTTATCTGTTATTAGCGATAAAACCAAAATAATGAAAAGTGCTTTTATTTTCATACTCTACAGGACGCCTGAGCATGAAGTTGAGAGATTGAAGCGAGAGTTTTCAGACCTCGGAATAAAAGATAGCCGCATTTACTTCGTAGACAATGCCACCAACAACCGGGGCTATGCGGGAGGAGCCAACGAGGGAATTAGAAAGGCGATGGCGGACGGTGCCGACCTGTTTGTAGTAGCAAATCCCGATATTTCGCTAGTTGGTCTTAAGAATAAAAATTTATTTCAGGCAGCTCAGCATTTCGATATTTACGGGTTTGCAATGAAACAGGAGGGGAAAATATATTACGGTGGGGAATTGGACAAGTGGAGAATGAGCGGGGGACTGATAGAGAAAAAACCCGGACGAAGATTTAGCCCGGTGGCATTTCCATCCGGTTCCCTGTTCATCATCAAGCGGCAAGTGGCCGAAAAGATAGGACTGATGGACGAATCCTATTTTCTGTATTACGAAGAAGTGGACTATTGTCATAGGGCAAGGCAGGCAGGATACAAAATTGGAGTTGATTCGGGATTGACGTATGAACATTTTGAAGTATCAAAGGACAATCCCACAAAGAATTATTATCTATTTAAGAGCCGCCTCAAGTTTCTGATTAAATACGGATCCCTCAAGCAGAAGTTTTACGAACTGATTCGTTCTCCGAAAACAATTTATGAGGAAATAATCAAGCGGCCCTTCTACCTCAATTTTTTCAGCATGAACGTCTCATCCCTCGTGAATAAGGCGCTGCATTTCGTACTTTTTATATTGCTTATCCGCATGTTTAAGCCTGAGGATTATGCGGTCTATACTTTGGCATGGACACATATCGGATTACTGTCACCGCTTCTTGATTTTGGAACTACCTCCTACGGCCTGGTCCACTTACCAGGAGAGCGGAAAGAAAATCAGTCAAGACTATTCACCTTCAGGGTAGTACTTGCGACCGTTACCTTTATCCTCACGGTAATTCTGGCATTCGTATTCCGTTATCCCCCTCATATTCTTGTGCCGATTCTCCTGACCTCGATTGTGATATTTGCCAACATGATGTCCGGAAGTTTCCTTATCTTTGCATCAGTTGCAAGCCGGTCCTATGTCGCATCTCTTGTCTCGATGGTATTCCAGATTTTATTGGTAATATCCCTTATCGCCTCGGTGTTGATCAGACGGGAAATGATTTCGATATTCGTGGGAATTTTTGTCATGTACGGGTTATATGCGCTGGTTAATTTCATTCTGATCAAGAAGCAGATCGGTAAACTCGAATTGAAGATAGATATTTCCGGTTGGGTTGCGATCGGTCGGAAGTCCCTGGTATTTTTGGCAATCACGCTTTTGGCGGGATTTTATTCAAAGGCCGACGTATTGCTTCTGAATTTCCTTAAAGGTCCGAAAGATGTCGGACTGTACTCCGCGGGTTACAGATTTTTGGATGCCTTGATGTTCATGGTTGTTGCCTACAATGTCTCGGCAATGTCGATCTTCTCTTCAATGGCGAAGCTCAAGCAGAAAGCTTTATTTTTAGGGAAAATAAAAAAGGATGTGACTCTTGTTGCTCTGCTTGGAGGATTTGTGGCCGTGTCCCTGTCCGTTTTTTCTCCCTACGTACTGCCGTTTCTCATGAAGGGGGACTATGAATCCTCAATCCAGGTGCTGCGAGTGATAATTTTTGCCCTTCCCCTCATTCTTCTTTCCTCGGTCTTCCTGAACGGTATCTATGCCTTGGGGCGTGCCAAAACGATTGTCTTACTATTTTTGTTTCAAGTCATATATAATGTGGTCTCAAATTATTTGTTCATTCCGATTTTCGGGTATATCGCTTCGGCATGGATTACAGTAATAGGCGAGGCAATGAATACGGCAATCACATTTATAATTTTAAGGAATTCGGTTAATGAAAATTTCAGTTGACGCTGGAGCTTTGTGCGCGCGGGAAGACAATCAATTCGGTAACTACACTTTCACAAAAAATCTTATCCGGGCCATAAGTCTTTACGGGAAAAAACACGATTATACTCTCTATTCATTCTGCGACAGGGATGCAAAGGCGGATTTGGGCCGCAATATGGAGTACAAGAAACTCCGCCCCAAACTGTTCTGGTCCAAAGTGAGAGTCGGGATTGAGGAAGTGATGCATCGCAAGGATTTGTATCTTGCCCTGAATCAGTCGGTGCCTATGCTCACTTTCTCGAAGATAGTTTCATTTTCTCATGGATTGTCGTTCAAATTCTATCCCGGTTTATATAAGGATTACGATTCGCTTAACGAACAACTGGAGGAAATTACCAAGAATTCCGACAGGATAGTCGTTTCCTCAATCAGGGTAAAAAACGAGATAACCGAAACTCTTCCAAAAGTCGCCGAAAAAATTGTCGTCCTTCCATATGGGATTCCGTTTGATATGCCGCCTCCCAAAATCAAGGTCAAAAAAGAAAAGTACTTTCTTCATGTCGCAGCCGACCATCCGATCAAGAACGTTCCGTTCCTGATCAAGGCTTTTGCGAAATTCAGGAAGATTAGGAAATACCGCGACTTCAGACTTTACTTGGCCGGATACACAAAAAAGATTACAGACCCCAATATAAAAGCGATTCCGTTCGTAAACAGGCCGGAGTTGAGGAAGATGTACCAGAAAGCAACCGCGGTTTTGACGACGTCATTTTATGAAAGTTTTAATCTCCCGGTACTTGAGGCTTTGTCCCAGAAAACCCAGGTGGTGGGACTTCGCCATGCGATCATTCCGGAATTGAGGTCGTATGTGCGAACCGCCGATGATCTTGATGAATTTGTAGACCTGATGAAAAAGTCGGTGACCAAGCCTTTCAGGGTAAAGAAAGAGCTTGAAAAGAACTTTTCCTGGAAGAAATATGTAAAGGAATTGGAAAGGGTGTATGAGTTATAATTAGTTCATGCATCTTTTTTGCGTAAGTAAATCTGCCTTAAGGAAAATATTTTTTGTACTGCTTGTGGCTGCGTTTTCATATTTTTCATTCAGATACATAAGTGCGAATTCCTTCCAGACAAGGGCCGTAAATCCGACAGCGCTTACCGAGGTCCAACTCAACCCCAAGAATTTTATTTCCGAAATTGCCGCACTGAAAAAAGGAGGATCATACAAGCTCGTTTTCTCAGGTGGAGCCTACAGGATTCCCTCTCATACGACGACCGAAATTCCGGCGATCATGAGCGATCAGAGTTATATCGAAGTTCCGGTTAAGGGTGGAATTGTTTTTGACCAGTTTAAGGAGATCGCTATTGAGGCCAAAACAAAAAGCAATCGTCCCAAGTTCTATCTCGAGCGGGAGGTTGGAATGTATTTCAAGGACATAGATAAAGTAAGCGTGTCGTATGTCGGGTTTTACGGAGGGATGCCTCCCGAAAAAGACCCGGACAAGAATCTTGTCTCGGATCCCTTCAGGTCGCAGATACTCTTCCGCAACGTAAAAACAGTGATCGTCAATAATTTTTACCTTGAAGGTGCAGAATTGCCGGAAGATTATCAGACTATGTCGGCGGCCGGCATGCGAGGGATAACACTTCTCAACGATGCAGTCGAGGGAACCGCCTACGTTGACAGCGGACGTGCCAAAAATATTCCCTGGGACAATATCCTTCTCATGGGCAATGTTACCGCCCAAGTATACGATCTGACCCTTTCTAGATACTCAAAGCAGATTTACGACAAAACGGTCGACTATCCGTTTTCAGGATTGGCCGGTAGCGCTGTTACTGCATTCAAGGGCGCTTACATGTCTATCAAAAACGTCAAAATGGAAGGCTTCCAGAAGCTCATGTTCCTCGACGGTTCGCGCGGTGCAAGTTTGGAAAACATAACGGTTGCGGTACCGCCCGATTGGGACAAGGGCTATCAGTATTCCGGAATGTGGCTTTTGGGTGTCAATCAGACTCCGGGATCAAGGGCGAGGGGGAATCTCTACGTAAACAATCTGAGTCTTTTTCCGAAAACAACCGGGGATAATTGGAAATCGGCAACACCGACTTACGACAACTGGTTTGGAGGCTTGCAATTCCTGCAGAAAGTTGAAATGAGTAATCTCAAGCTGGCGATTTCCTATCGGCCGGGCGACGCTAATACCACCGAAGCCATGGCTCCGTTTTTTTCAATCAGCAAAAGTGACTACGGGAGATGTTTAATGAGGCGGACGATCAAGGTCACCAACTGGGAGGTGGCTCTTATTATGAGATGGGAGTCGGGCGGACAATGGAAGCGTATAGATTACGGCATAAGTCAATTCAAAGGTTGCGGTTTGACTTTTGCAGAACCTGCCTTGCATAAGGTTCTGCTTCCTATGTATCCGAAGGATAGTCCAATGGCCTTCTTGAGCGAAGAACATTTGATGAGTCAGTGGGCGATAGATTATAATTGGCCTTGGTAAAAGTATGAATATAATCTCGGCAGTTATTCTAACCAAAAACGAGGAAAAAAACCTCAAAAGATGTCTCAGGACGCTTGATTTCTGCGACGAGCTGATAATAATCGATGATTATTCGACAGATGAAACAGTCAGGCTTGCCAAATCCTATAATGCCAAAATATTTCAGAAGGAACTCAAGGGGGACTTTGCTGCCCAGCGCAATTTCGGGCAGTCGAAAGCGACAGGCGAATGGATACTTTTTATAGACGCTGATGAAGCGGTCACCGAGGATCTCAAAAAGGAAATCAGGGAAGCGGTCGGCAGCGATTACGACGGATTTTATCTTAGGCGTCGGGATTTTTTCTGGGGCAGGCAACTCAAATACGGAGAGGTAAGGAGAGTAAGGA
>CAZVQH010000038.1:0-6785 GCA_964629205.1 uncultured Gammaproteobacteria bacterium | reverse complement strand
GCACTTGATATCGATACGGCACCAGTCCAAAACATCAAGAGCATCCCAAACCCGGCGACAGATGTCTTTTATTTTTGACTCCAGCCTGGCATCCATCTTGGCGGGACACATCAAATAGTCGTCGTGATTCTGCTCCTCAAAATACCATTTGACTTCATAAGAATCAAAAGGCAGGTATTTTTTGGGGAGAATACTGTGATTAGGCTCGATTATTGGCAGTATCCTGCCCGGATTCCCGAGCATGGCGATCGAAAATTCCCTACCTTCAAGAAACGGCTCAACAAGCGCCGGTTCCTTGAAGGCGGTTACGATTTTTCTGACCTGTTTTTTGAGTGAAGCCAAATCATAAACCACGCTTTTGTTGGTAATACCCATACTCGACCCCTGAGCTACCGGCTTGACTATAAGGGGATACTTCAATTCAGGATTCAAAACAAAATTTTCCTTTTCAATAATTTGAAACGGTGCCGTTGGAATTCCCTCGGCAATGAAAACCTGTTTGGCTTTACCCTTGTTTAAGGAAAAAGCATGGGTCAGGGGAGACGACCCCGTGTAAGGAATTCTCAACATTTCAAGCATTGCCGGAATTTGCAGTTCCCGGTCCCGGCCGTAGATTCCTTCGGCGACGTTAAAGGCCAGGTCTATTTTTTTCCGCAATTTATAAAGTTTTAGATATGCTTTTTCGTTGGCTTCTATAGGGATGACATTGAATCCCAGACTCTTCAGGTGTTTGATCTGCCACTTTGTAGTTATCGGATCATCGAAGTCCGCTTCAAGCTGGTTGCGGTAATCGTTAACATCAAGATAAAAATGACGGACATTGTATAAAAATGCCAGGTTCATATATTTTTATTCTCCATCAATTCTTCGGGGACCAAAGACTTGAAGTAACTTGAATAATTCATCCTGAAGCTGGTAAGCTCTTTTTTTATTTTTCCCCAGGATGGTGTAGAGCAGTTGATTGTTGTCAAGAGTTTCGGATGCCCCGATTATGACTCCCTCCTTTTTCTTTTTGTCATAAAGGACAGGCTTTATCGCTTCGGTAATCTTCCTCAAATTTACGTTTTCCTGATAACTGAATTTATAATCGTTGCGGTTGAGTACATAAATGTCGCTCAAGAAATCATCGCCATACAAGTGATGAACTAATTTATAGATATCGGTGCCGCCGGTATTCCGGGTATTTGACTCACAAACATAGATATGGCCGTTTCGGGAAGCGATCATATCGATGTCGAAGTGCCCCCTGTACCCGGCGTCGGCATACTGTTCGGCAATGTAATAGCCCGTGTCGATTATCCTCGCCGCCATCCGCTCATTAATCACATCTTCATGAATATCCAGACCGTAATATTTTCCTTCCTTGGTGACCATCATCACGCAGTAATAAAGCATTTCGATTTTTCCGTTTTTATGAATCTTAAATTCTATATTGGGAAAGGCGGTCGGGGATATGTGATTGACGCTTATGAGCTGTTCAACAATTATCGGAAACCTTTCCCAATACCCGTCCTCGGAAAGCATCTCAAAAATTCTTTTCTCGCATGATTTGTAGTCCTTAGGCAATTCGCCGTCGCGGAAAATAACGACCCCCTGTCCACCGGAACCCTTATTGGTTTTGAGGACGACACCTTTTTCGTTAATGTATCGGTTGGCGGCAATTTTTGCCGCATCAAGAAGTCCGACACATATGATTCCCTCAGGCATAATAAAATCAGGTTCAACCGCTCGGGACTGCTGGGCCAATTGTCTGATTCCCGATTTGCTTCCGAAAAAGTTTACGGTCCAGGCGTTTTCGATTTCAGGCGCTTCGGGTGTCGAAACGTTTAACCCCAGCTGGATCATTCTTTCCTTGAGTTCCAAAAATTCCGGGGAGGTCGCATAACTTATCAAGGTTACTTTCTTATATTTTTTAGCTTTCCTGATTATATTTCCGAAAAGCTCTTTATCCGTATACAGGTCCTTGCATATGAGGCCTGTTCTCATCGCGGGAACATGGATGTCAACTTTTTTGTTTAATGAGATCGACTGAAAATAATTCTTGAACGAGTTGCTTATTTCGATGGGGGAGATGTATACGAATTCCGAGGAGGAGGAATTGGAAAACAGATAACATTCGGAAGACATGTTGCAATCGGAAATCATTTCATAACGTTTTTCAATCGGCTGTATCGAGGACAGGAAGGACCATTCGTCCTCAACGACGTTGTAAATGTAGATGGTCAGTTCATTTCGGTTTGAACCATTTGTTTTTTGTCGATGGGTTTTTCTGGCGGGAGGTTTTCGTTTCACCTTGATCCTTTTCGCTTTTTTCATTTTTTTACTCAACAAAATTATCAATATATTTCAATATTTGTCAAGGGCAATAATTGCAGATAAATATTTATTTATGTAAGCTCGTCTTCATTGCCGGCAAGGTAGCCTGAAATTGTCTTAATTTTTGCTATAGAATCTTCGTTTTGCGTTTCCGATAATTTTTGCCGCAACATCGGAAAATGGAATATTATTCATATGGAGGATATACCCGAAAGCCTCACCCGCCTCAACGGGCCCAAATGCCGGGTTGGAGTTTGCATCTATAAAAAAATGGTTTCCTTCCTTGTCAACAATCAATTCGAATCTCGCATAATCTTCCATCTCAAGAACTCTGAAAGCGAGGATTATGTCATTTTTTATTTTTTGGCTAAGAGAATATTTTTTGACATCATAGAGTTCTTCATCGCTCCAAGCTTCCTCAAACCCGAACATCTTGTACTTCTGACTGCGCTTCATTATTCTTTCCTCCCCGAGGACTAAAGGACTATTTACGTCGTCGACGATCATTACAGTTATCTCCACCCCGCTAATATATTCCTCAACCAAGACTTGTCCGCCGTATTTTGCAATGATGTAACTTACGCGATTCCTCAATTCGATTTCATTTTCGACAACTGCCTCCTGACTTATTTCCACGCTTCCGTGGAATTTATTAAGTTTTACGATTAAGGGAAATTTCAATCCCGGATCTACTTTTTCCTCAGGAGAGGAAAAAAGCTGATAGCCGGGAAGCGGAAGACCCGCATCCTTAAGGGCAGACTTGGTCCTGTGCTTATTGGTGTTTAAAAGCTGACCTTCCATGGAGGCACCGGTATAGGGGACTCGCGCTACTTCAAGCATAGCCGGGACAGCGGGACACAAATCCTCCTTGCCGTATATTGAGTCAACCAAATTAAAAACAATGTCCGGATTTACTTTGCTTATTTCGGCAATCAAATTGGAATTACCAGGTAAAAGCAATACTTCATATCCCA
The DNA here is from genome assembly GCA_964629205.1 of uncultured Gammaproteobacteria bacterium. Taxonomy (GTDB): domain Bacteria; phylum Patescibacteriota; class Microgenomatia; order UBA1406; family GWC2-37-13; genus GWC2-37-13. Next base: position 3,495 of record CAZVQH010000038.1, on the reverse strand, counting down.
GTTTTTCGATATGGGGTTTGATGATTTTACTGCGGTCAAAAACTTCAGCTTCGGTTTCATAAAGGGCCTGAGTTTTGAAGTCTTCCCGGCGCGCATCCGAATAAACGATAACGGCTATTTTTTTACCCATAAATAATATTTAATTTTTATTATACTCAAATTATGCGCAAAAATTTTATTCTATTCTCGCAAGATAAACTCAGGAATTTTGGACAGGCGGTAATAAACCTATTCATATTTCTGCCTTATTTTTTCTCAGTTTCCGCGCTGATGAAAACTCTCTTTTATCCATGGCGGAATCTTGTTTCGGTCAAAAAAACACCAGGCTTTTCGTTTGGGGAATGGGGCAACCGCCTGATATTCAACTTCATATCCCGTGGCATAGGATTCACAATGAGAATTTCAATTGTTCTCTTTTATTTTCTTTTTCAGGCGGTTTACATGGTTATGCTGCCCATGATTGCCCTTGCCTATTTTATTTTCCTGCCTCTAATGTATATAGATTACATGTTCCAAAAAACCGAAGATGAAATGAAGGAAATCATGAAAAAAAAATTCGTAAGCGAGCACTCCCTAAGCCGCGAGAGTCTGGCTGAAGTTGAGAAATGGTTTGAGAGCTATTACAGACGACATCTGTATAAACAGCGTTGGTGGGAACTCAAGAACTTATTTGAAATCCCTCCCCTTGCACGCGACTGGGCTGCCGGATTCACACCGATGATTGACGGGTACACGACCGACTTGGCGACACCCAACTATTTGCATCACCTCAAAAACATCGTTGACCGAAACCGCGAAATAAACGAAATTGAAAGGGGCCTTTCCAAAAACATGGAATCAAATGTTCTCATCGTCGGTGAAGAAGGAGTCGGAAAACACACGATAATAGACGCTATGGCAAGGAAGATTTACCTTGGCAAGACAAATGTCCACCTTATGTATAAACGGATTCTAAAACTGAACATGGAAAAGGTTTTAGGGGAACTCACGGATCCTGCCCAGCGTGAAAGTTTTTTTGAAACCTTGCTGCAGGAGGCAAAAGACGCACGGAATATTATTCTTTTCATTGATGATTTTGAAAAATACCTTGAATATGCGCCTCTTTTTCAGAAGTTTGCCAGGGGGGAAGAGCTCCAGATTATAGGCGTCACAACCCCCTTCGCTTATCAAAGATCCATACAGAACAATGACAAGATAAACCGGATGTTCGAAAAAATAGAAGTTTATGAAGTCAAGAAAGAGGCGGCTCTTGAAATCCTTCTTGAGTCGGCGTTTTCCTTTGAAAATTATCACCGGATAATCATACCCTATGAAGCCGTTCATGATGCAATCGAAAAGAGCGAATTTTACCTTACCTATATTCCGTTTCCGGAAAAGGCCGTTGACCTGCTTGATGCATCCTGTGTTTACGCCAAATCTCATGGCTCCCAAACGGTCACCCCGGAAATAATAAATGCGGTGCTCACCGAAAAAATTCATGTTCCAACCTCAGTCACATCCGACATGAAATCAAAACTTATGAATCTGGAGACCGAGATGTCTTCACGGATAATCCAGCAAACTAAAGCGATACAAAAACTCTCATCCTCCCTCCGCCGTGCATTTTTACTGATAGGCAAGCGAAAAAAACCGCTCGCCACATTCCTTTTTCTGGGACCGACAGGTGTCGGAAAAACCGAAACCGCCAAAGCCATATCCTCAATATTCTTCGGAAAGAACCGGCTTGTAAGATTCGACATGTCCCTATACCAGTCGCGGTCGGATATCCCCAAACTGATTGGCGATCCGACCTATTCCCAACCCGGCCTGCTCGCTTCCGCTATCCGTGAAAACCCGTATGGGGTTTTACTGCTTGATGAGATAGAAAAGGCTGACGGGGACCTGCTTAACATATTTCTGACGATACTTGACGAAGGCTACTTTACGGACGGATCAGGCAAGCGGGTTGACTGCAAAAATCTTCTGATAATCGCAACTTCAAACGCCGGAAGCGATGTCTTTTACAAGAATAGTTCCATAAACATTATTGATTACCTTGTAGAGAATAGAGTATTTTCTCCTGAATTCTTAAACAGGTTCGACGGAGTCTTGAGCTACGAGCCCCTGAGCCGGGAGTCACTTTTAACGATGGCGCGCCGGATGATAAACGGAATATCGAAAGACATTCATTCCTTGTATAAGGTGAACATTAATATAGGTGAGGAGACCATAAGGAAACTTGTTGACCGCGGGCATGACGTCAGATTCGGGGCGAGAAATCTCGAACGGATCATAAGGGACGATATCGAGGATAAGATATCCAAGCTGCTGCTTTCCGGAAAAACCAAACAGGATGAGACTATTGAACTGTGACAAAAAACTCCCTTCGGATTGATAAATCAATCCGTTTATCATAAAATATCAGCACTATGAGCTTTAGAGAAAGCTTAAGGAAGGTGTTCAGACCCAACCCTGGGGAACTGCGGCAACTTGATATGTTACGCTTCAAGCTAAAATTGCTGCATTCACGTCTTCGGCCGAAACCGTTCCTGGAGGTTCCGAGACACGAATGGTGGAATTCCGTACCTTCATTCTCAAACGAGCTTCTGGGACCCCTGTATCTTGCCTTCATGCAGTGGCCAATCCAGGCTTTCAAAGGCGGTGAGGGGGATCAAGCCGAAAAACTTTTTGAGTTCTACAATCATGACAGCCGAATGACAAATGTAGGAGCGGCCGAACGCTTGAAGTTTGCACTCCGCGCTGATACGGAGTTGGAAGTGTACAAAAAACTCATGGATCGATTCGCAGTCGAGATTGAAGACGTTCCACCGATAAACAATACCGATGAGGTCTCCGACGCAATAACGACATGGACAGCCCTCATGAATGAGCACACATGGAAAGACGTAATTCCCGGTCAGCCTAAAATTGCAATACTCGACAAACCCTTGCATGCCCACTTGCTGCCACTTAAAGTCCGTGTCGTGGACAGGGAACGCAAAAGCGAAATAACTTTTCACAGGCTGTTCAACCGCTTTTACATTCCTGATTTCTACCGCTCGGAAAAAAAAGCCAAAGCACTTTTCGACTATCTGGTAACTTCCGGCCAGATTGCTGAAATTTCCGATTACGAACACAAGGAACAGGTAACCTCCCTACTCATTAAGGAAATCCGAAATTCCGTCACAAAAGGGCATTCAGTCTCGGTTCTTGACGCGGGATGCGGCGACGGATTTGTCGGAGAAGTCATGGAACGGGACGATTTACGCCGATACGCATCCCTCAACGGAATTGATATCAGTTCCCAAATGCTGTCGCGGCTCCAAGCCAAGGGAACTTACGACAAAATCGCTCAACTGTCAATTTCCTCCGTGTCAAAACGGAAATTGCTCAGGACTTTTTCAAGCCGCGCATTCGACCACGTGGTCCTGGCATTCGTTGATTTTTATTTATCGGACCCGGAAAAAGTCAAAGCATACAGTACCATATGCCAATCCCTTGTTGAGGGTGGGACAT
>CAZVQH010000037.1:0-6877 GCA_964629205.1 uncultured Gammaproteobacteria bacterium | reverse complement strand
GTTGCCTGTTTCGTCGATAATCTTTCCGATTTCTGAAAAAGAATGTTGGGCCATTTTTGAAGACGCCTCTAAACCCATGTCGTAAAACTTTTTTAGAACTACTTCGAAATCTGCGTTTATTATTTCGTCTGCTGTAATTTGATAGGTTGCCTCAAATTGTTGGTAATTTTTATCCCTTTTATAGCCGTCCATTGTTTCGTAGCTACCGTCGTCGCCCTCATGTTGCATGTAATGCCGAATCCTTGCCAGTAGGGGGTCTGACATACGCGCCTCTTCAAACTGGCGCACCAAAAAGTATTTGTGAATGTCTTTTTTTAGTTTTGGAAAATCAGGTAGCATAATTATACTTTGGCATTATATGCCTTTTCTCTTACATAATCGGCATGGCGATTTAATAACATTTCGAGCAATCTGGCTTCTTCTTCATTTCTTGGTGCGCCAAGTTTTGGTATTTCCTTTTCTTCTACGGCCCCGATCTTATCTACTTTTTCAAGCCACCACATGGCCGCTATGACGTTGGGCTGAATTTCTTTTAGCTCAATGTACGTCGGTTGTTTTGTGGCGGGGTGAATCAATTTGTAATAGCTAGGCCTTCTACCCATAATCGCCTGCGCTACGGCCATCCTAGAGCGTAGAGAAACATTATTCTTCGCCAGGCTAGATACCCCGCGAAATGATTCTGATTCGGCCATGTATTTTTGCCTTCTTTTTTCTGGCAAACCCGCGGATTCAGCCGAGAATTCGTACTCACCAGTCATAGATAGGCTAAACAAATAGTTACGAAGTATTTCGCGGGTTAATTCTCGTTTTCTACCGCCTTCTTTTTTTCTAGTTCCGTCAGAATTAGTTCGAAGTTCGCCGACTATCTTTTTGTAAAGCGAATCGGTTACATGTTTTTCTATAAATTCGTTATCGTTAATTGCGTACATATAAGTTCAAGATAGACTTGCTTAATAGACTGCTTATTATTTTTTATCACTTTTTCGTTCAAAAATACCTTTGTAATAATTAAATTCGACGTCTTCATCGTTCAGGTTAATGCGTTTGCCATCTCTGTCTTTTATGCTTACCTCGTTTTGCTTAGCCTCTGGGCCTTTGGTATCTACTTTTCTCATGACATCAATTACCCGTTTTATAGGATTCGTGTTTTCGGGGGCAGTTGGTTTTTGCGTATTATCAGTATTAGCCATATTATTTTATCTTTAATGCGCCAGGTGGCGCACTTTCGATATATCCCTTAGTATCGATACATCCCATTATACTGAAACTGATTGCTAGATTCTAGGATTGCCTGGCTAAATACGGCGTAGTTGAATTTATTTCTATCCCAGTATTTGTCGATTGACTCACGAAGTGGTATAAATAGTTCAAGATTTCTCTTAGAAACTCGACTTTTTGGTACACTCAATGTAATGAGGAAAAATAACGACTTCATTATCGGCATATTTGCGGTTCTTCCCGTGCTTGCCGCCGCGCTTTCTTTTCTGCTTGATGCCAGTGTATTTGACTCGGTAACTTTGTTTCTTATTATTCCTTCAATAATCCTTTCCGTTCTGAAGCCAAAATCAATCGTTAAATCGGTTGTTTTTTCGTCAATCTCAATTCCGACCCTGCTTATAATCGACTACATATCTCACAGTATGGGTCAATGGATTGTTCCTGTTTCCGTATTTCCGATAAAAATATTCGGGATGGTACCGATCGAAGATTCATTTTGGGCATTTTTTCTCTGTTATGAGATCATCATGTTCTATGAATATTTTTTTGATTCCCAAAAAACGGGTGAATACTTTAGGAAAAAATTCATCCCTCTTTTGATATTCGCTTTTGTCGTGCCCACACTCTGGTTCATAGTAGGGTTTGTCTATCCTCAAATATTCAAGATCCGGTACTTTTATGCCATTTGGGGTACCGTATTGCTTATAGTGCCCCTTTCGATATTCCTATTCAAGTATCCAAAAATGATGAGGAAGTTCCTCATAACCGGAGCGTATTTCTTTTATCTGGCTCTTTCCTATGAACTGACGGCTCTTGCCAAGGGCTGGTGGTATTTTCCTCAAAGCTCAGAATTCATAGGTTGGGTCAGTATAGGAAAATTATTTTTTCCACTTGAGGAGTTTGTCTTTTGGCTGATGTTGTTTGCAATGAGTTTTTTAGCCTGGTATGAATATTTTGACGACGATAAAAAATGAAAATAACAAATATACCAATAGAAAAACCCGTTGAAATAAACTTCATCCTTGCCCAGTCTCATTTTATAAAGACGGTAGAGGACGCATACGAGGCTCTAGTCGAAACAGTCCCGGGAATCAAGTTTGGTTTGGCCTTTTGTGAAGCCTCAGGACCGAGAAAAATACGCTCGGCTGGCACAGACCCGGCAATGATTGATTTGGCAATAAAAAATGCCGAAAAGATTGGCGCCGGACACTCTTTGTTCATTTTCTTGGCAAATGCATTCCCAGTAAACGTTTTGAACAAGATAAAAAACATATCCGAGATTGCGGGAATATTCTGCGCTACTGCCAATGCGGTTGAAGTTATCGTCGCCGAGACCGATTTGGGGAGGGGAATAATGGGGGTTATCGACGGACAGTCGCCTTTGGGAGTCGAGACCGGTGAGGAAACAAAAGACAGGAAATCATTCCTACGCAAGATAGGATATAAAACTTCTTAATTGATTTCAGGGCGTCAATATAATAAAATTTACGTCTTATGGCCTACGAATCAGAAGCCCGCAGAAGTCCTTTTTTGCCCGTTTGGTGGGGCTCATTCGGTAATCGGAGAGTCAACCTCGACCATCTATTCGGGGAAAAGGCAAAAAACTCATTGTTCGCCTTGAGGCTGGAGAATCTTAATAGTCTTGAGACGAGGGGCGAGCGGGCGCGGGGGCTTATAAAGTGGATGAGCGAACACCATCTCAATACCAGCCTGCATTCGTTTGAGGTGGCTATCGTTGCCCATCAACTGGGTAAGTACTATTATGCAGGATTTTCCGGCGAAGCGCCGGAATCATACCTTGACCATTTGTTTAAGGGGGCATTGCTTCACGATGTTGGAAAAGTGGGGGTTGATGTCGAACTATTGGACCGGACCGGACCTCTAAGTCAGGCTGAGAAAACAAAAATCGCTCTCCACGGTAAAATCGGAGGTCATATGCTTGAATTGCTTGGCTTGAGGGACTATTCGGATTTTTGCACACAGCATCATATAGGCAACACAAACGGCGGGACTTGGACCCGAGAGGAGCTCGATAGCCGGAAGCCGCTTATGGAATTTGTAGCCATGGCCGATCTGATTGCCGCTTCACTTGATTCGAGGCGGAAATACAAGAGAACACGGACAATAGAGGAAGTCGTTGACATTGTTGCCAGGAAAACAAAAAAGGGAATTTTCACCCCTGCTCTTGAGGAAGCTTTCGGACGGTTTGTCAGTGAGGCGCCCCTCCCGCCGTATTCCAGGGAATACATCATGAACTACCCAAAGATTAAGGAGATTGTTGGACAAATTAGTTGACATTAATGTCTTCTGATATTATGATTAATCAATCATGATAATCAAAATGACCAATCAACAGCAGCAAGTTGCCCGATAAGGGAGGCTTGTGTTGTCTAAACTAATTACACTCGCCTCAGGGCGAGTTTTTTAATAGAATTGACTATGGCAAAAATAACCAAAGACACGGTGAAACACATGTCTGACCTGGCAAAAATTCCGATCAGTGAGGAAGAGGAGAAGGATTTTGCTTCGGGTTTCAGCAAGACGCTTGAAGTGGTTGACGGGCTTTTCAGCCTTAATGTAGACAAAATTGAGCCGACACACCAGGTAACGGGTCTTGAAAATGTTTTGAGGGATGACAAGGTGATTGAAAAAAATATTTTCTCCCAGAGCGATGCCTTGAAGGGGGCAAAACGAAAGCATAACGGGTATTTTTTAGTTGACCAGATATTGGCGGAGGATTAAAAAATGAAGACAAATGAGTTGACTTTAAAAAAATCGCTGAATCTTTTGGACAAAAAGGAAATATCACTGGAGGATATTTACAGTGATATATTTGCGGAAATTGAAAAAAACAAAAACCTGAACATTTACCTTTCTGTTGATAAAAATGCCCTTAGCGAGGCTAAGAAAAATGCGAACAAGGCTTTCAAAGGAATCCCTTTCGCGGTCAAGGACAACTTCCTCACCAAAAGTTTGCCGACAACCGCCTCTTCCCGCGTGCTTGATGGATTCATGCCCACCTATGAGTCGACAGTCACCGAAAAAATAAAAGAGAATGGCGGTATAACGATAGGAAAGACAAATATGGATGCCTGGGCGCATGGTTCTTCTACCGAAACCTCGGATTTTGGTCCAACCCTTAATCCTAGAAATCCTAAATATTTGCCGGGAGGATCATCGGGAGGCTCAGCAGCCGCTATTGCCTCCAATACGGCAATTGCCGCCCTGGGATCAGAGACGGCAGGGTCTATAAGGCAGCCTGCAAGCTGGTGTGGTGTCGTTGGGCTTAAGCCAACCTACGGACGTGTCAGCAGATATGGGGTCGTCGCCATGGGCTCATCTTTAGATAGCCCGGGCCCGATAACGAAAACAGTCGAAGATTCCGCCTTAATACTCAATACAATTGCCGGCCGGGATAGCAACGACGGTACGACCGCACCGCTTGATGTTCCCGACTATACCAGCGAACTAAAGCGGGGTGTTAAAGGAATGAAAATAGGCATATGTTATATAGACAATCCGAACCTTAAAGATTCCCCTGTCGTTGAACACGTCAAGAAGGCCGGAATTCTCTTTGAGGGACTGGGAGCGCAGGTTGACCTTATCAGGACATCAGCCGCGCTTGAGGACGACAAGATCCTGACCCATGAACACGCGATTGGCGTCTATACCGTTGTCCAAAGGGGTGAGGTTTCAAGTAATCTATCGCGTTACGACGGCATAAGGTATGGACACAATAGAAGTAATTTTGGACATGAAGCAAAAAACAGGATCATGCTCGGAACCTTTACCCTCTCAAAAGGCTATGCGGATAAATATTATGTCCACGCCCAAAAAGTAAGAAGTCTTTATATAAAAAATTTCAAACAGCTTTTCGGTAAATATGATCTTTTGATTTCATCACCTTCCCCCGACTATGCACTGCCGGTTGGCTCCACTTCCGGTGATCCGATGTTCGGGGAGCTTCAGGATATGCTGGTTGAACCAAGTTCCCTGGCCGGGATCTGCGGCATTTCCGTTCCGATGTATCGGGATGAAAAAACCAATCTTTATCTTGGGCTGAATATAATGGGGAATTACTTTGAAGAGGAAAAAATTATCCAGGCGGCTTATGCCTATGAGCAATCGACCGACTGGAGCAGTTGGAAAAATATCTAATATGGAAAAAAAATATCAGCCGGTTATCGGAATGGAAGTGCACGTTCAATTGAAGACCAAGTCGGGAATGTTCTGCGGGTGCAAAAACGACCCCAATGCAAAAGAACCTAATATTTATACCTGTCCTGTCTGTTTGGGGCTTCCTGGCGCTATACCTGTTGCCAATAAGAAAGCCATAGAATGGACTATAAAATTAGGCTTGATGCTTGGATGCAAAATAAATACCTTAAGTAAGTTTGACAGAAAACACTATTTTTATCCCGACTTGCCAAAAGGTTACCAAATCAGCCAGTATGACCTGCCATTTTGTTATGATGGCAAGATCGAGACTTCATACGGCCCTGTGAATATAACCAGAATCCATTTGGAGGAAGATACCGGCAAGCTTATCCATGATACGGTTGACGGAAAAAAAGTCAGCCTGATTGACTTCAATAGGTCGGGAACGCCATTGGTTGAGATTGTGACCGAACCCGAAATATTTTCATCGGCCCAGGCCAAGGAATATGCCAAAAAATTGAGGCAGATTGTCCGGTACCTTGATATAACCGATGCCGACATGGAAAAAGGCGGGATGAGGCTTGAGGCAAACATATCATTAAGGCCGTCAGGTCAAAAGGAACTTCCCGAATATAAAGTTGAGCTCAAAAACATAAACTCTTTCAGATTTCTGGAGCGGGGAATAGAGTATGAGATAGAGCGTCAGGCGGAAATTCTCGAAAGAGGTAATGTTCCCGATCAGGAGACGAGGGGATATAATTCCGAAAAAAACATCACCTATACCCAAAGATCCAAGGAGGAGGCGGCCGATTACAGATATTTCCCGGATCCGGACCTGCCCCCTATAAACGTAAACAGCAAATGGTTTTCGGATATAAAATCAACCTTGCCGGAACCCTTTGAGGATAGAATATCAAGATGGGTAAAGAAGTATGGACTAAAGCCTGAAGTGGAACTCATTTTTGAAACAGCGGAAGAATCACTGATTCTCGAGAAATTATTTGAAGATGCGGTTAAAAGCAAGGTTCAGGTAGACAAGCTAGCTAATGCTTTAGTTCATAAAAAATTGAGACTGGATCCGCTCAAGGAATCGCCGGAAAAAATAATTGAAGAATACCGGAAAACAACAGCCGTTGACGATGTCGGAGACGACGACTTGAAAATTTTCATTGACAAGGTAATTATTGATAATAAAGAGGCAGTCGAAGACTACAAGTCGGGCAAATCACAAGCGATAAACTTTCTTGTTGGGCAGGTACTGAGGGAAGCAAGAAAAAAAATAGAATTCGCAAGGCTGGTAAAACTTATTCAAGCCGCCATTAAATGAAAAAGGATGAGTATGAGAAAATGTTTGCTTTGGAGGACTCCCACTTTTGGTTTATCGGAAAAAGATACTTTGCCGACTCCTATTTAAAAAATTTGAAAAAGATAAATAAGATTCTTGATGTCGGGGCGGGAACCGGTGGCATGACAAAATTCCTTGGCAAATACGGGCATGTAA
>CAZVQH010000036.1:0-7010 GCA_964629205.1 uncultured Gammaproteobacteria bacterium | reverse complement strand
AGCTGAAGAATGTCGCTTCCCAAAGGAATAACGGGGCGCGTAAGGCGGTCGGAGGCTATTTGGTGTTTTTGGATGCCGATACCCGGATCGACCCCGGATTCCTAAAAAAAGTAAAGAAAAACATCCTTAAAAATAAAGGGTTGCTGTTTCTCCCTTTTTTCAAACCGGATCGTGAATATAAGCAATACAAGCCACTTTTTGATCTGGGGAACATATTCGCGGAACTTTCCCAAAACCTTCCCAAAAGATTCTCCCTCGGCGGCGCAATGATCGTTGAAAGAACTTTTTTTGCTCTGATAGGCGGATTCGATGAGAAGTTGTTTATAGCGGAAGATCATGAACTTATCCAGAGGGCGGGCATATGGGGCGTCAATTCGAAATTCATTAAGGAGGCCAAGACCTCCTTTTCGCTTCGCCGAATGAAGAAGGAGGGCCAGATCAAATTTTTCTATCATTATTTCATCGCCTCGGCCAGGCGGATATTCCTGAACGAAGAAATAAAAAAGAAAATCTTCGAGTACCAAATGGGAGGTCAGGTCTACGAAATTGACGAAAAAAACAAAAAGGAAGAGTTTTTCGACCATTATTTCAAGCAGATCAAGTCGTTATTCCGGAAGATTCTTGCCGACTAAAGGGTAAATGTCGAAATGATGGGGAAGTGGTCGGAATAGCGCACGTCGACCCGCCTCGTTCCCTTAAGTTTCAAACCCCTGTAGAATATATAATCGATTTTTAGGTTGTTGAGCACACGTCCCATTATTTTGACCGAAATTTTCTGGAACAGGCTGAATTTCTCGAATTCACCGTCTTTTGTGAATTTGATGGTCTGGGATATGTTTTTCGTTGCCTCGATCAGTCCGTTTTTCTTCATGAAGTTTTCAAGGCGTCTCCTCTGGTATGGCAGGTAGTTGAAATCTCCAGTCAGGATAAGAGGATTCGAGGTTTCAATCAGGCCAAGAACCTGTTTCATGTGCCCGATCCTCAACGCATTGCTGCCTACCACATACAGGTGGATGTTACAGAGACTGAAAGGTTTTTTGGATTTTTTATCCGTAAAATCGCTCATAAGGAAGGTTTTAGGTTTTTTGTATCCTAAAATTACCTGAAGCAGGGTGAAAAGTATTTCAGCGAAGTTGCTTCCCGGGTAAAGAACCGCAGACGAAGTGTGCCTGATTTTTTCCGGATTATAGAACGTGGCAACGCCGTAAAATCGGCCAAACTTAACAAATGAATTCGCGTAATCCGCAAGCTTCATTCCCAATTTTTCAATCCTTTTCAAATTCTCCTCACCCGTATCTATTTCCTGGAGGCAGAGGATGTCGGGGCGGTATTTCGCAATAATCGGACCGATATTGTCGACGGCATTATTGAATAGGGTGTTGTACGTAAAAACGGAAAAGCTCATTGATTTCATTATACATTAATGCCGAATAATAGATATCCACATAGTTTGTATAACTCTTATCGGATTGCTGTGATAATCTGAAGTGGCATATATTTCTTATAAGATATCCTATAGACTATATCGATATTTCTATAGGTCTTGACAAAGAATGGCCGGTTGATTATCATGAGTTTATGAAGAAAATAATCTTTTCACAGAAGTCCAAAAGCAACCCGTACAATGTGCAGGTCAAAACAAAAGGCGAATTGGTCAGTTTTGTTGCAGACCAGTTTAAGAAGCTTACGAAGAAGAATTTAAGGATACCGATAACTCTGTATCACCTGTAATAGCCAAAAAAATTAGAGCATCATTACCGCTCGTATAAAGGGAACGACGAGTAATAATGCTCTGCCTATTACATTAGCAAAAAAAAATGCCGTTGTCAATACGACAAGGGCATTTTTTTATAATGAAGGATTAAGCTGATACAGAGCCCCAAACCCATCAGTCGACTTCATCAATAATTTGCCTATTTTTGCGAATTTTTCTTCATTGATATTTGGGTATTTTTGGCGTTCCAATCGCGAGATTATCACATATTCAACCTTATATTTTTTCAACAGATAAGTAGTTTCAACGATGTCATCCGACTGATACATTTTTTCAACTTCGGGTATGCGACTTGCGATAGCATCGGACGAACCCCTCCATAGCCATTCATGGACCCACCAGCCGGCAACAGTAGGAAGCCCCGTATATGCGGAAATCCTTTCGTAATCCGTATACGAATCGCCCTGCGCTTCAAGAATGACAGGCTGGCCCTCAACCTTTTCATTAAGATAAGCGATAATCTCCATATCTTCAGGATGATCGCTGTTGAGCCATCGGGAACCGTCAATTACCGGAGTCCTGTTGAGAAGTCCGTAGTAGGAGGGTACGGAAAAAAACGGATAGATTATGACAAAAAATGAAAAGAAAATGAATACGACGGCAAGAATCCGTGAGATGAGTATGGTTTTTTGTTTTACCCTGAAAAATGTTATCCCGGCGGCAATACCCATCATCATGAACGCCTGATATCCCAGCTTGAACATGGTATTTGCCCGGAAGTGCTGGGGATAGATATCCTTGATGTAGAAAAATTCGGGAATGAGAGTCAGGAATATACCGAAGCCAAAAATGATGATAAAAAAAAGATCCGTCGATTTTGTTTTCTCGTCCCATTTCTTCACTATGTATCGATTGACCAGGAAAAGGGAAAAAGATATCCAGAAGAATCCCCAAAGCACGAAAAGCATCCAGAAGGGAGAGGTCTGACAGTTACCCCGCTCAAAGATGAATGGACCCAGCCGGCCCATATTGACTAGAAAATCCGGGGAACAGTTGACGCCAATTCCGGATACGAATGGGGTGAAATGGATCGAAAAAGGAAGCGAAAAAACGACAAATGATGCGAGTAGCGCCACAATATGGGTTGAAAACTTTACCGTTGCCTTGAAGACCGAGAAAAGCAGGAGGGCGGTCAAAAGGATGTAAATCGGACCGTCAAAAGCATTGGTCATATAATGGACTGCGGTCATAAATCCGAGGGCGATTGTTCCTTTCAGTCTCCACTTGCCCGTGAATTGCAGGAACAGAATTGCGAGAGTGAGAATGACAAATGGAATATCAAAAACGTGCCCGTGCAGATCGGCAACAACGTATGAATAGGAGGGAAATTCATGGATGGTATAGGGAATAAAACGGGTTGCATTGGGATACCAATAGGTGAGCGGACTGTAGGTTGATAATATCTTCCAAAAAGGAACCGGACTTTCGTTAGGATATCCGCTTGTGAAGACATATAGGGTATGAAGATTACCCCCGAGATTGACGATATACGCCGAAACCAAACCGAAGATAACATTCGGGATTCGTCTGACCTTCGGCATGTAGAAAGAAATAATATTTGTCACGAGGCCAAATACCTGAGTGATACCTTGGGCAAATAGGGTGGACAGGATGAGGTTGTATCCGATTGAAGGGAGAATATTGCTCAGTTTAATCAGAAATGCGCCCGACAGATGTCCGAAGTAATAATAATTTATCGGTTCCGGCGCATACCAGATATCCTTAGGCGGAAAAAAATCGCTTCTCAGGATCGAATTCATGAATCCGAAGTCCATAAATTTTTCCAGACTGTGGATCGATGGCTCCTGGCTCCTGATATAAGTCCAAAAAATAAAGGAGACGAGAAAAAGCATCTCCTCAAAAATAATCATCGATCCGATCCGGTATGTATCGGTAATTTTTTTGCTTTTCTTGAATATTAGCCAGTTGATGAGTATGAAAATTCCGATAATGAAAAATAGCGACATTCTGTTGAATGGGACGATTTTCATTATCCCAAGCACATAGGAGGTGTAGCTTATGGCGATTATGGCGATTACTTTCGAAAAGGGATATCCGAAGTCAAATGAGAAACGATTGAATATTCTTCTGGTCAGAGGAAAAAAAATTATTCCCAGAACCAAGAGATAAAAATACCAATTGAGCGAAGTGAAAATCCAATCCATATCTAATAATAATACCACGGGCTTTCAGAAGGGGGTACTTTGATATATAATATAGACTTATGGACTCCAAATTTGATCCGAAGCTGGTTGAGGAAAAATTATACCGACAATGGGAAGAAGGTGGATATTTCACGGCACATGTCAACAAAAACAAAAAACCTTTCTCAATCATCCTGCCTCCCCCAAATGCAAACGGCAGCCTCCATCTCGGGCACGCAATGTTCACTTATGAAGACATAATGATCAGGTTCCACAAAATGACCGGATACGAAACCCTCTGGCTACTTGGTCTAGATCATGCCGGAGTCGAAACGCAGTTCGTGTTTGAAAAGCATCTGAAGAAACAAGGCAAGAGCCGTTACGATTACAAACGTGATGAACTTTACAAGATGATTTGGGACTATGTTGACGAGAATAAGTTAAATATCAAAGGCCAGCTCAAGCGCCTCGGATTCGCACTTGACTGGACAAGGGAAAAATTCACAATGGATCCTGAGGTCGTGAAGATTGTCTATGCAACATTCAGAAAACTCCACGACAAGGGATTGATATACCGGGCAAATAAGCTCATAAATTACTGCACCAACTGCGGTACTTCATATTCCGATCTCGAAGTGAATTATGTCGAAAGAGTGGACCCTCTTTACTATATGAAGTACGGACCCTTTACCTTGGCAACAGTCAGGCCGGAAACAAAGTTCGGAGATACCGCCGTTGCCGTTCATCCTGATGACAAGCGATATCAAAAATGGGTCGGAAAAGAAATTACCGTTGACGGACTCATTGGGCCTTTCAAAGTGAAGGTGGTTGCCGACGATGCTGTCGACCCGAAGTTCGGAACAGGCGCCGTCAAGGTTACGCCTGCCCACGACTTCAACGATTACGAGATAGCCAAACGACATGACTTGCCCATGAAACAAGTTATCGGATTTGACGGCAAATTGAATGAGTTTGCCGGCAAATATCAGGGCTTAAGGGTATTTTCCGCACGCGAACAGGTAGTCAACGATCTTAAAGCCATGGGCTTGATGGTTAAAGTTAAGGAAAATTATACTCATAGGGTCGGAACATGTTACCGATGCGGACGCGTGCTCGAGCCCCTCCCCAAAGAGCAGTGGTTCATAAAAGTCAAACCCCTGGCGGACGCGGCGAATAAACTGATTTCGGACAAAGAAACAGCCATACATCCTGCGAAATTCAAGAAAAGAGCTGTTGCAATTCTCGACAACTTCATCGACTGGAACATTTCCCGTCAGGTTGTTTGGGGAATAAGAATTCCGGCTTACGAGTGTCAGACTAAAAAGGAATGGTTTATTTCAGAAAAAAAACCGGACAAATGCCAGATATGCGGCAACTGTGAAGCCCGACAGGATGATGACACTTTTGATACCTGGTTTTCATCGGCTCAATGGCCGTTTGCAACTCTAATGACTGAAGGTGAGGAGCTTTATAATTATTTCTATCCAACTTCCGTCATGGAAACAGGGCATGACATCCTACGCGCTTGGGTCGCCCGAATGATGATGATCGGCAAGTTCGTGACAGGAAAGCCTCCTTTCAAGTCGGTATTTTTGCACGGGATGGTTCGTGACGCCAAGGGGCAGAAAATGAGCAAAAGTAAAGGTAACGTCATTGATCCTCTAGTCATGATTGACAAATATGGAGCCGACGCCTTGCGTGCCGCCCTGATCTTCGGAACAAAAGAAGGCGGTGATGTCGCCCTGTCCGAGGATAAAGTGAAGGGGATGCGGAACTTTGCCAACAAAATATGGAATATCGGCAGGTTCATACAGATGAATCAAGGTCAAGGGACCGCGTCAAAAGACAGTTTGGAGAAGCGGGAAATCATAAAACAGCTTCAGACGGAGTTTAAGAACGAATACAAGAAATACCTCAAGTCTATGAAAAAGCTCAAGTTCTCCCAGGCATTGGGGGACATTTATGAATTTCTGTGGCACCGATTTGCAGACTATTATATTGAGCAATTGAAAGATGGAGTAATAAATGGTAATATTGAAGCTCTTGAAGCACTAAAAGACACATATCTATCATGTCTTAAGCTGCTTCATCCATTCATGCCGTATGTTACTGAAGCGGCTTGGAAGGTGTTTAAGGGAGAGGATAAATCGATAATGTCGGAGACTTTATAAGTTCAAATTTAAAAATATGAAACGCACATGGCAACCAAAAAAATCTAAAAGAGGTAAAAAGCACGGCTTCATGGTGAGAATGGACTCTCATGATGGAAGGAAAGTTTTAAAAAGACGAAGGCTTAAAGGAAGAAAGAAGTTAGCTGTATAAAAAAATATGCTAGAACCGAACCTGTTTAACACTGTTTTTGTTTTCCCGATTCTCAACCTGATGGTATTGCTTTACAAAGTATTTTTGTTTGTGAAGCTTCCGGGTGCCTTCGGTTTTTCAATTATCGGCTTAACCGCCATAATCCGCGGCCTTTTCAATCCCTTCTTCAAAAAGCAGATCGAGACCGCCAAGAAAATGGCCGATCTCAAACCCCACATAGATATATTGGCCGTCAAACACAAAGACGACAAAAAGAAGCTCCAGCAAGAACAGTTGAAACTTTATCAGGATGCAGGAATAAACCCCGCATCAGGTTGTCTTTTCATGATAATCCAGATCCCGGTTTTCATTGCCCTCTATAACACTTTGTCCCTATTTTTAACAAACGGACAGGGAGAAAAGGCAATCGCACAAATAAACAACGCTCTTTATTCCCCGATGCTCAAGATAACGTCGTTTGATCCGTGGTTTCTGGGATTCAATTTGACCGTGACTCCAAAGCAGTCAGGAGTATGGTTTTATTTGCTTATTCCCCTCATAACGGGGATATTGCAGTTCTTACAGGCTCAGGCAACTATGCCTCCGACCGCCGCCCCGTCCAAGGAAGTCGTCAAAAAAGGGGAGCAGCCTAAAGATGACAGCGGTGCCGATTTCCAGAAAGCTATGAACACGCAGATGAAATTTTTGTTTCCCGTCATGATCGGATGGTTTTCTTACACGCTTCCGGTCGGGCTTTCGCTTTATTGGAATATCTTTTCTTTGTTTAGTAT
>CAZVQH010000035.1:4379-7155 GCA_964629205.1 uncultured Gammaproteobacteria bacterium | reverse complement strand
CAGAAAGACAAAGATCGCCATGATCAGAAAGGTCTTTGTCTTGTTTTGTGAAATTTGGGAATAAACTGACATCGTGTTTACTCAAAACTTACTTTTACGTTTTTTCTGTCTCCTTCTTCAGCTTCGAAAAATTCCTGTTGCTTAAAGCCGAACATATTGGCAACCAGATTCGAAGGAAACATCTGAACTTTCGTATTCAAATCCAGCACGTTTGCATTGTAAAACTGTCTTGAATAAGCAACTTTGTCTTCAGTATCTTCAAGCTGTCGCTGCAGATCCTTGAAATTTGTGCTCGCCTGCAGTTGAGGATATGCCTCGGCTACCGCGAACAGGGATTTAAGAGCTCCGCTCAACATATCGTTAGCTTGCGCTTTCTCCTGAAGGGAGCCGGCGTTCATTAAAGCGGTTCTGGCCTTGGTCACATCAGTGAAAACTCCTTTTTCATGTTTCGCATATCCCTTAACGGTTTCAACAAGATTGGGAATAAGATCGCCCCGTCGCTTAAGCTGGACGTCAATGCCCGAAAGGGCTTCCTTGATACGGGTTGCCAAAACTACGAGAGCATTATAAGTGCCGATAAAATACAGAACTAATACTACCCCTACGACTGCAAGAAGAATGGTTGTGTTCATAAAAATTCTTTAATTATTAATTACTATCATTATAGCAAATTAAGCGGCTATTGAAGAATGGGTTACTTCGTGGGATATCACATTATTTTCGTTGGGCCCTTTTCCTTCAATTTTCATTCTTGCAGTTTTCATCATGGGGATAGTGTCCTACTGTAAAGACAGATTGATTTGCCTGGAAAAACGGTCCGGCAGGAGTATAATGTAGAAATGAATATTCTTCACCTTGCTTTCCAGGTAGGAATCTCCAAAAAATTAAAACGAACCGGCTGGGTCATGAATAATATCAAGGATCCCGAAAGCGTCGCCGAACACTGTTTCCGCGTGAATGTTTTGACTATGGCGCTTGCCCCCACTCTGGAGGTGGATCAACAGAAGCTTATAAAAATGTCGATTATCCATGACATAGGAGAGACTGCAACCGGAGACCTGGTTGTCGAGCAGGGCAAAAATACCGACTACGAAAAGAGGAAAGAAAAGGAAAAGATCGAAAAAGACGCTATCCGTCAGATTCTGTTCGGATACGCCGAGGACTACGCCAAACTATTCCAGGAAATGATCGAGCGTAAAACTGCGGAGGCGGTTGTTTTCTGGCAGATTGACAAGCTGGAAATGGCCATACAGGCATATGAATATGAAAAAGAGCAGGGAAAAGATCTTTCCCAGTTCTTTGAAAGTGCAGGAATGCATATCAAGCACCCTCTCCTCAAAAAGGCTTTTTCGGACTTACTGGCAATGAGAACAAAGTAAAACTCCCCTTTTGTAAGAATTGATAATCATGGATTGGATTGATATAATAGGACATTCAAATGAACCCACCTAATTTACACAGGATGATAAATGAAGCCGCCCTGAAGTACAGCGGACATGGGGGCACCATGGAAGCACCGCGCGGCGGAAACCACCTTCCCAAAAAAATTGAAGCCGGAGTAGCCGTATTCCTGAAATTTCTTTCACCAATAAAGACCGACATAACCCATACTGTTTACGGAAACGTATCTCCCAGGATTCATGAGGTGGACCCCCTGGGTGAAATGATGCGTGGCGACCACACTTCCCTGTCGAGCGTGTTTGATATGGACCAAACACTTAAGCTGGTTGCCAACAGCTATCAGGATATAGCCAATCAAAATGTTACAGGAACATACGAGGCGGTAAGTCGGAGGCGCAGGGAAGCCGGACAACTTCAAAGCGCAACGATTTTTGCCGTCGTCACTCCCGGCGGATCAGTAAGGGAGAATACCGGATATTACAGGCAGTCCGGAGAGGAGGGCGGAAGCGCATATTTTTCAGTAAGTATGATTCATGAGAGGCCTACAAAACCCACACTGAGACAAATCAAGGAACTCGTCGCCGTAATTTATGACGGTAATCGTCCGCGAACCATGATTCGGGGCGCATTTTTGGACTTCCATAATCAGAAAGTGCCTTTGGCTTTTTCTATCGAAAACGTAATGGGAGAACTTGTGGTTGAAGTATGCGGGCGCAACGGAACCAGCAATCGGAAAATCAACATAGATGAACTCATGGAAAAAATCGACGAAGCTGTGCTCGTTAGCCCGAGGGACGTGAACTTCTATATGGGCGGCTCCTTCGACATATAATTGATATATATCCTATAGCATGGTATAATCAATCATGGCAGAAAGATTCCAGAAACCGCAACCAGGCTCTCTTCCCGACATAAAATACTTCTCAAAGTTTGTTGTTGCTTCTCCAAACGGAGTCAATACTTTGAATCCTATAAAATACTGGGCAGTCCGACTTCATGACTACTGGTCAAAAAGTGATATCATCGCAAAAGAGTTTCCGGAGGACGGTTTAAATGATATATATCTATTCTGGCACCACTTTGAGAAAACAGAGAACCATGTGACAAGATTGATCGAATCAACAAAAGGAACACATATCCCCTCCCTCGAATTGAAACAGGCCAAAGCACTTGCCGAGCGAAAAGGCGAATTGATCGGCAACATAAGCGGCAACATCAAGACATTTGTTTCGGCAGACAAACCCGACTGGCGACTCGCCGAAAACGCCGCTTCCTGGATTAACCAGTACAATGAAGAATATGACGGTGCGATGGAAGAGCAAGTCACCGCCTTGTGTGAAGCGATTGAGATTGTGGGTAGCGAAAAGCCGATTGA
>CAZVQH010000035.1:0-4369 GCA_964629205.1 uncultured Gammaproteobacteria bacterium | reverse complement strand
CCCTACGCTCATGCGACAGTCAATTGCCCAACATGCCCTGACCGAAATATTTGAGGAAGGTGCCCCCTATTCCGCATTTTACAACGAAACCGAGTACGAAGACCCAACCTCAATGGTAGACACGCTTGAGACCGAGAAAGAAGAGTTGACTTCTGCGATCCGTAAGGGAGTTTGGAATAAAAGTACATTGAAGAAGAAAGAAAAGCAGTATACAGCATTACTTGAAGCGCTTTATACTCATCATGGCTATTATGCCGATGACGACCTTATAAAAGCATTCAAGAAGCTATGGTCATGTGCCTCAGGGGATGTGCCAAAAAGGACTTCTGCCATAAAAATTCTTGAACTTCAGGAAGAGGTATATCAGGCCTTGAAGCAGGATGGAGTTTTCGCGATAGGAGAAACGGAAAGTTAAAGCCAACCATGTCCTGAAATCATATTTAATAAATCTCTTTTGTCAGGAAAGACTTCGATGAGTGCGGAGCCAAGGGGGCTCGAACCCCCAACCTCTTCCGTGACAGGGAAGCGCTCTAGCCAATTGAGCTATGACTCCTATTCAAAAAACTACCAATATTCTAACAATACTGCCGTTTATTTACAATCCTAACTGATTATTGCAATTTAGCGCATCAGTGATATATAATGTGCCAAATAACATGAAAAAAACATCTTCAACTTCCGACTACCAAAAAATGCTTATTTCCGTAATCCGGGAAAAGTATATTAACCTTGTCGTTGGAATGGTCGTCTCCCTTCTGGTTTCAACTCTCGCCTATCAAACAGTCTTCAAAAATATTCCGGTCAACGTCGCGTTCAAGCTTCCGGAATTTAATTTGTTCAAGAGCAAAACACAAGCAGTAAATCCGCCCGCAAAAAAAGCCACGGAAAAAACATATGTGATTCAGGAGGGTGATGATCTCTGGAACATCGCCGAAAAATTCTACGGGTCGGGATTCAATGCCTATGATATTTCACTTGCCAACAAAATTAGTGACCCATCACAACTGACCGCCGGAAACGTATTGACCATTCCAAACGTCAAGCCGCGTGAAGCCACAGTTGGGGAAGTATCCTCCGCTTCAACATCCCAGGTCACCTACACTGAGGGGAAATATGTTGTCCAGCCGGGAGATTCATTATCAATCATTTCCCAAAAGGTATACGGGGATATCTTTTCCTGGCCAGCCATACTTCAGGCGAATAATCTGCTTAACGCCGACCAGATCGAAGTCGGGATGATATTGACTATTCCGAGATAAGGGAAGAGAATTTCTTCTTCAGTTTTTCCAACTTCGGGTTGATGACTATCTGACAATACGGATCGTCCTTGTGATTGCCATAATAGTCCTTATGGTAGGACTCTGCGTCATAGAATTTATCGAGGGGAACAATCTCGGTGACAATAGGCTCATCGTACTGTTTGGATTCCCTCAGTTTAATCATTGATTTTTCCGCCTTTTCCTTTTGAGCCGGCGACGTAGTTAGAATTATCGACCTATACTGGGTTCCGACATCGGCACCCTGCTGATTCGGAGTTGTCGGGTTATGGACGTTCCAAAATACTTCAAGCAGATCGTCATATGAAATACTGGCGGGTTCAAAATCTATCTTAATCACTTCGGCATGTCCGGTTTTACCCGTTGCAACCTCATAGTAATTAGGGTCGGAAACTTTGCCCCCGGCATAGCCCGGCATTACCGAAACTACACCTTTAAGCGCCTTAAACACAGCCTCCGTACACCAAAAGCAACCCCCTCCGAATACCGCAGTTTCAATATTATTTACCATTATGGGGAATAAATTTTAAGGAAACGGAATTGACACAGTGCCGGGTATTTTTTTCCGTAAACCCTTCGCCTGTGAAAACGTGGCCCAAATGCCCGCCACAGGCAACGCAGGTTATCTCAACACGCGTGCCGTCGGGGTCCGGGGTTCTCCTCACTGCTCCCGGAATTTCATCGTCAAAGCTCGGCCAACCGCAACCCGAATGGAACTTGCTTTTTGATTCGTAAAGCGGGGCATTGCATCGGCGGCAAACATAAGTCCCCTCTTCAAAGTGGGCATCATACTCGCCCGTAAAAGGAGCCTCTGTCCCCTTATGGACGATCACGTCTTCCTCTTGTTGAGTCAGGTTATTCAGTTTCATATGAACTAGTACTAATTGTATATAAGTATCTGGACGTTTCCAATAGGGATGGTATATTGTATAATTTTGACTGAACTGCGGGATTAGTACACCGGTAGTATGCCACCTTCCCAAGGTGGAGAAGCGAGTTCAATTCTCGTATCCCGCTCCAAAATGCAAACAGTCATATTCCATGGCGCTTTCGGTTCCAAAAACGGTAATTGGTTCCCGTGGCTCAAACTGGAACTTGAAGCCCACGGGCAAAAAGTATTTCTCGAACAGTATCCTGTCGATGATTATGACGAAATAACCAGTAAAGGCAGTGATAACACGACCTCAATCCAGAATCTCGATTCCTGGACAAAAATGTTCGAAAAGACAACACTTCCTAAAATAAAAAAGGGTGAACCGCTTATGTTTGTCGGACATTCACTCGCCCCTGTATTCATTATTCATCTGGTTGAAAAGTACGAGCTTACCCTTGACTGCGCGATATTCGTCTCCCCTTTTCTTGAAAGCCTTAAGGGTGATGCCTGGCAGTTTGATATCGTAAACCGGACTTTTTATAAAACCGATTTTAACTGGGAAAAAATGAAGAAGTTGATTCCGGTCTCCTATGTCCTTTACGGAGTAAACGATCCGTATGTCCCAAACTCCTATCCCCTGGATTTTGCTTCCAAAATGGGATCGTCAATAATTCCCGTCAAAAACGGCGGACATTTGGGCGGAGACTTCAAGGAGCTGCCTCTTGTTCTGGAGCTATGCCGAAGCAGGATATGACATATATAAAATGAGGCGGATTTTTGGTCTTCGTTGGTTTATAATAATTCCAATACTGGGACAGGCTCAATTGACTAGGCGGCGGTATCGCCCGGAAATATAAGGTTCAAGCCTTTTTAGCTCAATGGTAGAGCAGCGGTATCGTAAACCGTAGATGTCAGTTCGATTCTGACAAAAGGCTCAAGAAACGCCAGGTTTGTTAAAAAAATTATGAGAAGATTTGATTTCGCCCAAAAAAAACATTTGAAATCAACCATAGTGCTGTTGGTGGTTGCCCTCGTCGTCCTCTTTTATTTCATTTTCACGGTCGGATTCAAAATGCTGCTCAACACATCGGCATTTATAGCAAATACTTTTTCGGAAGCCACCCCCGCACCGCTGAACCGTAATTCGGACATTTACGGATCGATAAATATTGACGACATACCTATCGCCACAAACAGCGCCAAAATAATCGTATCAGGATCTGTCATAAACTACGGCACTCTTAATTTTTACATCAACGATGAACTCGTAAAAAAGCAGCCAATAACATCAACCGATATTTTCAATATCGAAATAGGAGACCTTGAACGGGGCGACAACGAAGTATACGTAAAAGCTCTGACTGATGATGGAAAAAATTCCAAGAAAACGACCGTCTATACCGTGGTATATAAAGATGAAAAACCAAAGCTCGATATAAGCGATCCTGCTGAGAATTCGACCACTTCAAATCCGGAGGTGACCGTAAAAGGCGCAACCGACCGGGAAGTTCTGGTAAAAATAAACGATTCGCCAGTAGTTGTTGATGTCAACGGCAACTTCGATTCAACCGTCCGACTCAAGGAAGGCGAAAACAAAATCACAGTAACTGCTCAGGATACGGCGGGAAACCTGGAAACCAAGACTCTCACCGTGACTTATAGGAAAGATGACTGATCGCAATCATACTCCCCAACCCAAACATAACAAACGGATGAAGTAGTATATTGTCCGCAAAAGACATTAAAAGAACGAATGTGAGGTAAGGCGGAAATTCTACACCACCGGCAATTTTGTAAAGAGATATGACAAAAAGTGCCAGTCCCAAAATGCCTCCTGTGACCAATATTATAAGGTAACTGGATGAAAATGAAGAGGCCGAGTTCCGGGGAATTTCAGGGTTAATGACTGCGGCATCATCCCTTATGAATCGTATTCTGTTGTAGCCATGTCCAAAAA
Source organism: uncultured Gammaproteobacteria bacterium (assembly GCA_964629205.1). Lineage (GTDB taxonomy): Bacteria > Patescibacteriota > Microgenomatia > UBA1406 > GWC2-37-13 > GWC2-37-13. Next base: position 261 of record CAZVQH010000035.1, on the reverse strand, counting down.
CCGGAGCCTTCATAGCCAGATCAAATGCACTACTGTAATCGCTTGTACGGGAGGTTATTGAAAAAAGCCGGTCCAACCCGACCCCCACTCCGAATTGCTTTGGTAGGAGCGCAAATACCAGCACAAATACTGCCGCAATTGCAATAAACAACTTGAATCTGCGATTCCATAGAAGCTCCAGAACCAAAACCAGAAAAAAGAACAGATATGCCGACCGGGAAAATGTCATGATCATGAGCGCCATGAATGTCAGGGCGGGTA
>CAZVQH010000034.1:0-7203 GCA_964629205.1 uncultured Gammaproteobacteria bacterium | reverse complement strand
TAGAGTCCCGGGATGCCCAGACCGCCGGTGAGTTTTCCCATCTCGGCGGAGGAGGCGGGATGCCGACTGGAGAATTGATGAAGCAAATTGAAACCGACTTTGGAAGTTTTGATGAATATAAAAAAGATCTGAAGTCGACCGGAATTGCCGCGCGCGGTTGGGTCTGGACTGCATGGAATTTCAAGGAAGGAAGACTCTTTAATTACTTAGGTGACGCTCAAAACACTTTCCCGGTATGGTATGCGACGCCGATATTGGCCCTGGATACCTATGAGCATGCATACTTTATAGATTACGGCGTAAATAGGGCCAGTTACATAGACGCCTTCCTTAATAATCTCGATTGGAAAAAAGTGGAAGCGAACTTCGACAAATGTTCCGGGTGCGAATGCGAGACCTGTTAAGGCGAGGATTTGATGTATGCCCTTAGTGCTTGTTTGATGTCTTCAAAAGATATTTTTTCAAAGGGAATTTTATTTTTTGGGAAAAATTGATGCGCGCTGATATCGTCCTGATCCATAATTTTTTCCCCGTTGTATTTTGATGTATAAACATGGCACAGGGTCTGGTAATTCATTCCACGATACGGATAGTAACTCCAATAACTTGAAAAATACTTTATTTTTTTTGGTCTAAAGCCCAACTCCTCCTCAATCTCACGAATGAGTGATTCTTCCACATTCTCCTTGAGGTTTATGAATCCTCCCGGAGTATCCCAATATCCTTTTTTTGGTGCATGCTTCCGCTTGGTCAGTAGGATTTCGCCTTTACTGTTTTCAAGTATCAGGGCGTTGGTTGAAGCAGGTGACAGATATAGGTGAAAACCGCAATTATCGCAATTGATGAGACGTTCGGCGGGACTGGTAACGGGATTTTTACATGCGGGGCAAAAGCGGAATTTGGAAATCATGTTTCTATTATATAAGACATTCGATTATAATTATCATTATGGTAAGAACCAGAATCGCACCCTCTCCGACGGGTCAGGACGTGCATGTCGGCTCAATTGCCGCCGCTCTCATGAATTTTGCCTGGGCAAAGAAAAATAACGGACAGTTTATTATCCGCATTGAAGATACCGACCAGTCGAGATTGGTCCCGGGGGGAGAAGCGAAAATGCTCGACACGTTGAATAAGATCGGTCTTAAGGCCGATGAGTCACCGATTGTTGGCGGACCTCATGCGCCATACCGGCAGTCGGAGAGATTACCCATCTACAAAAAATATGCCGAAGAACTGGTTCGGATGGGTAAGGCATATTACTGCATCTGTTCACCGGACCGATTGACCAAAATGCGTGAAGAACAACAGGCAAACAAACAAATTCCGAAGTATGACCGCAAGTGTTTTGTTGATCAAACGAATGTCGTCAATGAAATTAAGGAAAAGCAATTGCCCCACGTCGTAAGGTTGCTCATTCCTGATGGAAAAGTCACTTTCACAGATATGGTCCGCGGAGAGGTGACGATAGAGAATAAGAATCTTGACGACCAGGTCCTTCTCAAGTCGGACGGATTCCCGACCTACCATCTGGGAGTAGTCGTTGATGATCATTTGATGGAAGTAACCCATATCATAAGAGGAGAGGAATGGTTGCCGTCGACTCCGAAACACATAATCCTTTATCAGGCATTCGGCTGGAAGATGCCTGTATTTGCCCATATCTCACTACTCCGTAATCCGGACAAATCGAAGCTTTCAAAACGAAGAAATCCAGTTTGGACTTCTTGGTACCTGGAACAGGGTATTTTTCCGGAAGCCCTGCTAAATTATCTGGCTCTCATGGGCTGGAGTCACCCGGAGTCAAAGGAAATCTTTTCACTTGACGAATACATTAAGGTTTTTGACATAAAAAATATCCAAAAAACCGCCCCTGTTTTCGATCCGGTCAAGCTCGATTGGCTTAACGGAGAGTATATAAGGCTTATGGATAATGCGACTCTCAAAGATAAAATTATGAATTTCATTGGCGATAAATATCCGGCGGATCTGGTTGGAAAAACCGTTCCTTTGGTTAAGGAGAGGATGAAGAAACTCTCGGACTATCTTCCTTTGACTGGATTCCTTTTCAAAGCACCAGTATCGTATGAAGTTGACCTCAAACAAAAATCAGACTTGTTCGATAAAATTTCAAAGCAACTTGAGACAGTTACCGAATGGAAAGCGATGGCAATCGGCGAGGCGATGATGACGGTATGCAAGGAAACCCAAACAAAAACCGGCGAATTTTTCATGAATGTGCGCGTCGCAATCACCGGTAAAAAAATTTCACCACCCCTTAACGACTCAATGGAAATATTGGGCAGAGGAGAATGTATCAAAAGACTTAAGGCAGCGGCTCAATAATATGTCTCCTGCCAGTGGGGGTCGGTTTCGACTTTAAGGTCAAGGTAGACCTTCTTATTTATTGCCAGGGCGATCTCTTTCCTCGCATAGCTTCCGATCTCCTTTATTTTGTTTCCGTTGGCTCCGATGATCATCGCCTTATAGCGGTCGTCGGTCGTCAATATTCTCGCCCTGATATATGTGATTCCGGTGTCGCGTTCGGTTACCTCATCGACGATGGCGGTTGTCCGGTAGGGGATTTCCTCACCCATCATGAGGAAAACTTTTTCACGGATCAATTCGGATATAAAAGTTCGGCTGTCAAGATTGATGAGGGGATAAACGAGATCCTCCGGAATTTCCTCAGCGCCTTTTTCAGGCAGAAGTTCAAAAATTTTTTCCATCAAAAGCCTGAAATTGTGTTTCAGGATTGATGATATCTGGAAAACGGAATCAAATTCTTCTTCGAGAAATTTGTATTGGGGAAGATACGATTTGTCGGGTGAATCCATTTTATTGATTACCAAAATTTTTGGCTTGTCGATTTTACGTACAAGACCCAGGACCCGGGCTTCTTCAAAATCCCGCTTTCGGGTATGGTCGATCATATAGATCACAAGATCGACTTCTTCCTTGATGACTGAAAGGGTTTTGGCGTTGATTTTTTTCGACAGCTGATCTTCGGCCTTGCCGAAAATTCCCGGAGTATCCACAAAAATTATTTTCCCCCGCTCATCCTCATATAAAGCCTTGATGGCGAATCGGGTGGTCTGAGGCTTAGGCGAAGTTATTGCAACTTTCTGTCCGATTAGGTTGTTCACGAATGTCGACTTACCCACGTTGGGGCGTCCCATCAGTAGAACTTTTCCTGTTTTCATGACATAATTGTAGCATAGAAATGCTAACCCTATCGGACGAAGAGATTATTTTGAAGATCAGACAGGGCGAAATAGAGCACTTTTCCCTGATCGTAAAAAAATACACTCAACCCATATACCGCTTCATAAGCCGCAGGTTGTTTAATCAAACCGAAGTTGAGGATCTGGTCCAGAATTCATTCGTAAGTTTCTACAAATCGATCAATCGCTTTGAAGAATCACGAAAAATTTTGCCCTATCTTTACGAAATTGCCAAAAACGAGTTAAAAATGTATTATCGTTCCCACAAGAACACATTACCGCTTAAGGAGGAGATTGTCGTCGAGGAAAAAGAAGATGTGGCTTACGATCCGCTCGTCCTCAACGTCCTTGACCGGCGGGAAAAAATGATCCTGCTTCAGGTAGCTGAAGGTTACAGCTATACAGAACTGGCAAGAAAATATAAAATATCCCTAAATACACTTAAATCCAAAATAAGAAGAGCGAGATTAAAAATAAAAGCGGAAAATGAAAAAACTTGAGGAGAAAATAATAACCAGAGTTTATAAAATTGAAGCGGGGAGAACTTTCTCCTACGTCATAACCAGGATCATATTCTTCACTGTCACAATCCTACTGATTCTGTTTTTAAGCGCAGTTACTTATGAAATCCTGAAAGAACAGGGGTCTTTCGACCTGATTAATTTTGCAGGAGATGACATCGAAGTTGTCAGCCGATACTTGATGGACAATATATATGTTTTTTACGAAGAAACCCCAAAATTATTGCTGTTGTTGACGGGTATGGTTATAATTGGTTTTGCATGGTTATTGGCTAAAGTTATATCCAATTTTGGAAGAATAAGGAATAAACTTATTTCCATTTATAAATTCCATAAAAAGAGTTTATGAGAAAAACGTTTTATTTACTGCTCATTCTTGTCGGGGTGGTTACGGCCGGTTATTTGATTTTTCCCAAAAGCGGAAAGTTGACGACGTCGCCAAAGAATATCGCATCCCAATCCAAATCAACCGATTCAAACAAGGATACGCTTACCCCCACTTCAGCGGCGGGCAGTGAGACGAGTTATGATCTGACATTATCAATAAGTTCCCCGGCCGACAAAAGCACAGTCGCATCATCCGCAATCCAGGTAATCGGCAAGACGGGGCCTAATGCGGAAGTATTTGTGAACGATGTTGAGACAAAGGCCGATTCGACTGGGAATTTTTTCGTAAACATCAGTCTGGATGAAGGGGAAAATAATCTCTTCATAGTAGTTAATGATAGTTCGGGTAATTATGCGGAGCGCGAATTAACAGTTTATTTGGAAACAACCGAATAAGGCATGCAACTTTTTGCCGTCAGTTGCATATATATAGTTATGAAAAAAACACTGGTCTCGATTCTCGTTTTATCAACCGTTCTTGTTTTGGCCCAACCCTCGTTCGCCGTAACCTCGCTGAGAGGTGAAGTCGGCGAAGCTGTCCGCGAAACCATAAGAGAAGGAAAGAAAGATGGAGACAAAAGGCTTGAGATCAAAAAGGAGGTCCGTGAAACCGTCCGTGAAGAAGTGAAGGAAAAAAATGAAAATCTATTAGACCGGGTCAAGAACTTCATAAAGAAAAAAGTAAGATTTGACGCCCGGATAACCGGCACCATTGCGACGCTTGGAGAAAACACCATGACCGTTACGGGGGAAGGTGATAAGACTTACACCCTTAATCTGAATAACGATACAAAGCTTGTCCGACGTTTCGGAGGCAAGAGCGGAATCTCGGAATTTTCAGTAGGCAACAAAGTAAATGTTTTTGGAAAATTTACCGACGATTCCCAAACAACCATCGATGCAAAGCTTATCCGCAATGTTTCGATTCAGAAAAAATGGGGAGTGTTCTTCGGAAAGATCACCTCAAAAGGTGAGACAAGTTTCGTAATCGAATCCTCAAACCGCGGCACCCAGACAGTCTTTATAGAAGGAGCCGAATTCAAAAACAGAAAAGAGGAGTCCATCCTCTATGGAGATGTCCAGGTGGAACATAAGATCAGAGTTAAGGGAATGTGGGATCGATCAACTAATGAAATAACGGAAGTTAACGAAATCAAAGATTTTTCAATCCCAGCTCAACCCCTGGAGGATTGATTGTCCTTTTCTCGCCCAGTTGAATAATGTGAAGCTGGTAACGGCCTTGACTGTGAGGAATTTCATCTGGGGAAGATTCGTTATTCCCGCCCGCTTCCATATCTCGCCAACCAATTCGCCGCAATAGAAAGGTGCTACCGATTTTTTAAGTTTCTTGATTCTTTCAATTTTGGGCTTTTGCTTTATAGGGTCGAAAAAAGAAACAAAATATTTTTTTACGATTGGGATGTTGGAGAAAGAATATACGACCGGCTTGCCGTCGATTAGTCCGGACTTGGCGATTGATTCGGCGATTTCCCCCGCCTTATGTATTAGCTCAGACAGCGCATTCGGGGGATGGCCAACGAATATTTTCTTGTAGAAATTTTTAGGATATTCTTCAATATACTCAAGAGCGCTGCAGACACGGAGGCCGGACTTGTCCGATTCAATGTCGGTTAAGGGACCGACACCCACTCCAATCGGGGAGGGGGCGGCATGAAGCAGGACCGCTTCGGCCAAATTCAACAGTCCAGGTTCCTGGTTGATTGCGATTGCAACATGGTCCACATATCCCTCGTCCCTGACGAAGTAAACTGACCAACCCGGGTTAAGCTTGATCTGCTTTGCCGCTTCACGGGCCTTTTCCCAAGATGAGAGGCTATTGACGGGCAATGATTCGGTATCTACCTTAAGTCGCTTGTCGAAGAATTTTTCGACCTTATCATGGATGGTAAACAATTTCATAGAAGAATATTATATAATATATCCATCACACGCGTTTTCGTGCGTGTTTTTTTTATCCGAAATTTATGGAAACAAGAAATATCGCCATTATTGCCCACGTTGATCACGGGAAAACCACCCTGGTCGATGCTATTTTGAAACAGACCCACACCTTCCGCGACAATCAGAAGGAAATGGGTGAGACTCTCATTATGGACTCAAACGATCTTGAACGTGAAAAGGGAATTACCATCCTTGCGAAAAATACCGCCGTTTTTTACAAAAATACGAAGATCAACATAATCGATACCCCGGGTCACGCCGATTTCGGAGGAGAAGTGGAGCGAACAATCAACATGGCATCAGCCGCAATTCTTTTGGTCGACGCTGCCGAAGGTCCTCTTCCCCAAACCAAGTTTGTTCTCAAAAAAGCACTGGAGGCGCGTCTCAAAATCATTCTCATCATCAATAAGATAGATAAAAAAGATGCCAGGCCACAGGAAATACTTATGGACGTCGAGAATCTTTTTCTGGAGCTTGCCCATCATGAAGATGCGCTGCACTTTAAGACCCTATACGCGGTTGGTCGCGACGGAAAGGCATTCCTCGAACTCCCCCCAACCTATTCGTCCGACATGAAAGGTGATCTTATTCCACTTTTTGAAACGATCATGAGCGAAGTCCCGAATGTTGCAGTTGACGAGGATAAACCCTTCCAGATGTTGATCTCGACTCTCGATTGGGATAATTACGTCGGACGCCTCTGCATTGGAAAAATAACCAGAGGTACTTTGGAAAAAAACCAAAGCATCGCTCTGGTCCAGGAAGGCAAGATTATCGGCACGTACCGTGCCCAAAAACTTTACACATATGAAGGACTCAATAAAAAAGAAGTTGACAAGGTCACCGCAGGCGACGTTGTTGCTATTGCCGGGATTGACGAATTGAATATCGGTCAGACCGTGACCGATCCTGACCATCCTGAAAGTCTGCCGGCAATCATGGTCGAGGAGCCGACAATAAAAATCACAATCGGAACCAACACTTCACCGTTTGCCGGCCGTGAAGGCAAGTATGGAACTTCACGCCAGATAAGCGAAAGGCTGATGAAGGAAAAACAAACAAATCTTGGATTGAAAATAGAGCCTGTCTCTTATACACATCTCCGAGCC
>CAZVQH010000033.1:0-7246 GCA_964629205.1 uncultured Gammaproteobacteria bacterium | reverse complement strand
CTTTTTATATTGGTAATACCTCTTTTAGCGGTCCTTGGCAACGGGGTAAAGATGATGCATCAGTTGGCCTCAGACCATCTGATATTTGCACTACTGGTTGTTGCTGCCCCAATCTTCTTGATTGCCGACAATACTTTAACCCGCACAGAAAGTATTTTTTTGATCCTCATGTATTTCATTTTGTTTTATTATATTGAAAAAAAGAACGGACTGTTGGGAAAAGCTAAAGAGACAATAAAGCTGGTCGATAAACATACTATTGAAGACGTTATCGAAGTGCTATTAGCCTCAGTTATCGTATTCATCACAAGTCAGTACATAGTAGATCAGACTATTTATTTTTCACAGCTTTTTAATATTTCAACGTTCCTTATAAGCCTGATCGTATTATCTCTAGGGACGAATCTCCCGGAACTGAGTCTTGCCATAAGGTCCGTCCTCGAGGGAAAGCGGGAAGTGGCACTTGGAGATTATTTGGGTTCAGCCGCAGCCAATACCTTGCTTTTTGGAATTTTCACTTTCCTGAATGGAGAAAGGATAAACGTGGAGTCGTATTCTTATAAAACAATGATAATGATGCTGTTCGGACTAGGTTTGTTTTATTTTTTCTCAAGATCAAAGCAGGACATATCCAGAAGAGAGGGAAAAATTCTGATTCTGGTCTATATCACATTCCTTCTGGTTGAAATATTTCTTCAATAATCAGGGTCTGGAGTGGATATGATAGGGTGTCACGGACTTGAACGTGTTGGCTAGGGCGCGGTTGATTATTTTATCCGTCTTCTTCAACCCCAACTTTTTTATCTTATCGGCTTTTAAATTTTTGTCAAAATACAGGTGAAGCGCTTGATCGGCCTCACGATATGTAAAACCGAGTTCATCTTCATCAGTCTGTCCTTCCCAGAGTCCGGCCGTCGGCCTGGCTTTGACTATTTCCTCTGGAACTTTCAGATACTTTGCCAATTCATAAATCTGGGTTTTATAAAGGTGGCTTATGGGTTCCAAGTCGGACGCAGCATCTCCAAAACGGGTAAAGTATCCAAGGATGCGCTCCGACCTGTTTTCCGTCCCGCACACAAGTCCGTTTACTTTTTTCGCCTGGTCAAAAAGGGTTATCATCCTGACCCGCGCCATAAGGTTGCCTTTGCGAACGGGTGAATCGATGAGGAGTCTTTTTTCTATTTCCTCAACCATTGGCTTTATCGATATGTCAAGAATATTGTTTTTCGGGATTCCCGATTGCATCAAAATCCGTTTTACGGCATTATTGTCGCGGGGGTAGAAATTAAGGATGGCGGGATATATGTATTCCGCCTTATAGACGGCCCTCAATAGGTAAAAGACGGTTGTGGAGTCGATTCCGCCCGACATCCCGAGGATCACCCTATCAATCCCGGTTTTTTTTCTGACCCGGTTTAAAAACGCAGTGATCTTCTGGATCTCCTCTTGGGGCTTTATGGAAAGGGATATCATTTGTATAGTATACTATTTGGGCACAATAAATCAAAATATGGAACCCAAAACAGCTCTTTTGATCGGTCGTTTCCAACCTTTTCATCTGGGACACCTTTATCTTGTAAAAAAAGCCCTGGCTGTCGCGGACCGTATCGTTGTCGGAATAGGGAGTGCCAATCTCTATGACTCAAATAACCCGCTCGACTGGAAAACACGGCACAGTATGCTGAAGGCGGTATTTTACAAGGAACGATTGGAGGATAAAGTAAGGGAAATTGTTCCTCTCGATGATTTTTTTAACGACGAAAAGTGGTTGGATAACGTAAGGCTGAAGATGGGGAAGTTCGACTGCGTGGTCGGAAACAATGAATGGGTAAATCGGATAATGAAAAAAGGGGGGTACGATGTCGTCAAAGTCCCATACTACAAAAGATACCTGTATGAGGGAGAAAAAATAAGAGGACTGCTTGTGTCGGGAGGTATGTGGGAAAAGAGGGTTCCGGGATATCTCGTAAACTTCATTAGGGAAAATTTGACGATGAATCTCGAAAGTGTCGCCCTGGGCGGGACTTTCGACCGATTTCATAAGGGTCACCGGGCAATGCTTGAACGAGCTTTCACGGTAAGCAAGACTGTCTCGATCGGGGTGGCGACAGAAGAATTATATAAGGATAAATTTTTAGGCGGAATGATAGAGCCATTTTCAGTAAGAAAAAAATACGTCCGCGATTATTTATCTAAGAAAGACTGGCTTGACCGGGCAAAAATAATCGGTTTCAGCGACTTTAAGGGACCTTTAGACAAAAAGAAATCTGTCGAAGGGATCATTGTTTCCCGACAGACTTTTCCCAACGCCATAAGAATCAATAGAATGAGGGAGGATGCCAGAATACCTGCATTAAAAACAATAATAGTGGAGGATGTTTTGGCAAATGACGGAAAAATGATAAGCTCGGCGAGAATAAGAGGAGGGGAGATGGATCGCGAAGGAATAACATATTCCTCCTACTTCAAAAAAATATTACTGCTCCCGGAAGCGCTAAGGTCAGAGTTGAGAATGCCGTTGGGAAAAGTCGTAAAAGGCAAGATCGGGGACAGGAAAAAAATCGCCGGAGTTCTGGTTAAGATGATAAACAAAACGAAACCCGTATTGGTAATTGCGGTTGGGGATATTGTTGCCGCGTCACTCGAAGAGGTGGGATTATTTCCGGACGTTAAAATAATTGACTTCCGGTCGCGTAGAACATTGATTCCAAGCTTTAATGGGAATGCGGGCAATGGTCCGGTAAACAAATCGGGGACAATAAACCCCGATGCCGTAACTGCCATTTCTGTCGCGATTAAGGAATCGTTACGTAAAAAAACTCCGGAAACTGTGAAAATAAATGGGGAGGAGGATTTATTGGCCTTACCGGCGATATTACTGGCTCCCTTAGGTTCAATGGTTCTCTACGGGCATTGGGAGTTGGGAGTGGTCGTGGTTAAAATTGACGAAATGATAAAGAGAAAAATTGTGGAAATTTTAACCGGATTTATCGCTTCATAATTAAATTTCTGATATAATTTTTACCATCATGATCAAATACCAAGCTTCAGAATTTGAGAAGAAATGGGTAGATATTTGGGATGAGGAAGGGATCTATAAAGCCACTGGCGGAAAAAAGAAACAATATGTTTTAGCCATGTTTCCTTATCCTTCAGGGGCTGGCCTTCACGTTGGTCACGTCCGCAATTATACAGGTACCGATGTGATTGCCCGATATTTCAGGATGAACGGGTATTCGGTGCTCCATCCTATGGGTTGGGATGCTTTTGGACTTCCTGCCGAAAATGCGGCAATTAAAGCTAAGAAGAATCCCATGGATATGGTCCCGGAACATATCGCCACTTTCAAACGCCAAATGAAGGCGCTGGGATTTTCGTATGATTGGGATCGCGAATTCACGACCACAGATCCCGCTTATTACAAATGGACGCAGTGGCTTTTCATTCAGTTCTATAAAAAAGGACTTCTCTATAAAAAAAACACTCCGATTAATTTTTGTCCCAAATGCAAGACTGGACTTGCCGAGGAAGAAGTCCTGGCCGACGGAACCCATGAACGATGCGGATCAAAAATTACAAAAAAGGATCTTCCGCAATGGATATTCAAGATCACGACTTACGGTGACAGATTACTGTCTGATCTTGAAGGGCTGGATTGGCCAGATGGAATATTACAGATGCAAAAAAACTGGATCGGAAAAAAAGAAGGAATAAATATTACCTATTCGGTTAAGGGGAGTCCGGAAACCATTACCTGCTTTACAACTCGACCCGACACCAATTTCGGCGCCACTTTTATAGTCTTGGCACCTGAAAACGAATTCGTAAGGAAGATTATGTCAGGAAAGATCAAATCTCCCGAGACCAATCTGGAAGAAATCAAGAAATATATTGATGATTCGGTCTCAAAATCGGAAATCGACAGGCTTGCCGAGGGAAGGAAGAAAACGGGGGTATTTACAGGTTTTTATGCCATTAATAATCTTAACGGACGTGAAATGCCGGTATGGATATCCGATTTCGTTTTATCCAACTTCGGAACCGGAGCGGTTGTCGGAGTTCCGGGTCATGATTTGCGTGATTTTGAGTTTGCCACCCAGTTTGGCATAGATGTCTTACGGGTGGTCGTCGGTCCAGATAGGGACACATCTCCGATTAAAGACAGAAAACAGGTACAGGAAGAGGACGGGGTAATGATTAATTCGGACTTCTTGGACGGTATGAATATACATGATGCAACAGAAAAAATAATGGATTATATGGAAAATAAGGGTTTGGGGAAGCGGATTACCACTTATCATCTTCGCGATTGGATATTTTCAAGACAAAGATATTGGGGCGAGCCGATTCCGATGGTATTTTGCGAAAAATGCGCTTGGCAACCGGTTCCGGAGAGCGATTTACCTTTGAAACTCCCCCATATCAAATCATACGAGCCGACGGCAACGGGGGAATCGCCACTCTCGACGATTGACGAATGGGTAAATACCAAATGTCCCAGGTGCGGCGGAGGCGCTAAGAGGGAGACCGACACCATGCCCAACTGGGCGGGCTCCTGCTGGTACTTCCTGAGATTTGCGGACCCAAAAAACGACAGTGAGGCGTGGAGTTCTGAGTCGATGCGATCCTGGGAACCGGTGGATTGGTATTTGGGTGGTGCGGAGCACGCCGTGTTGCACTTGCTGTACTCCCGATTTTGGGTAAAGGTGCTTTTCGACCTTGGGCTATTGAAGTTCAAGGAACCCTTCTTGAGATTGAGGAACCAGGGAATGATTTTGGCGGAGGATCACCGGAAAATGAGTAAATCGTTCGGTAATGTGATAAGCCCGGATGACGTTGTTAATGAATATGGAGCCGACGCCCTGCGTATTTATGAAATGTTCATGGCACCTTTCAATACGGAAATTCCATGGTCAACCAAGGCGTTGCAGGGGTCGTACAGATTTGTGAAAAGGGTCTGGGATATCTATCAGGGGGTCGCGATGACAGATCATAAATCAGACGTCAAACTGGCGGTCAAATTGCAAAAAACGATAAGGAAAATCACGAAAGACATTCCGGAAATAAAGTTCAACACTTCAGTCGCGGCTATGATGGAATTTTTGAATGATTGGGAGAGAAATCCTTCAGGATTGTCAGGTGACGATGCCAAAAAATTCCTGAAAATTCTGGCGCCGTTTGCCCCGTTCATGTCCGAGGAGATATGGAGAAAGACCTTCAATGAGAAAAATTCCATACATACTTCCGCTTGGCCAACAGTTGGGGAGGAGTTGATCGAGTCGGAGGTTGTCATTCCGGTCCAGATAATGGGTAAATTGAGGGGAACGATAAAAGTGGGGAGTGATATTCTTAAGGATCAGAAGCAGATGGAGGTCCTGGCAGTTTCCGACGAAAAAATAAAAAAGCACCTTGAAGGTAAAAAATACAGGCTTATTTATGTTCCGGGCAAGATACTTAATTTCATCATTCAATAATATGGACAAACAGCAATATCTTGATGCCGCAAAAAAACAGTTGGAGGACAATGTTTTTAAACATTCTCTTGCGCTTGAGGCTTGTATGGGTGGATTATATGATTATTTTGAAAGCAATGGCTTACTCGACCAATCCGAACCACCCAAGTCGGACTGGATGCTGGCGGGTTTTTTGCATGACATTGACTACTCAGGGGAATTCAAAGCAACCCACCCTCAAAAAACTCTGGAAGCCCTTGCTAAGTACGGATTGACGATTTCAGAATCGGTTCACAACCTCATCAAAGCCCATGCGCCGGACCTGACAGGATACTCTCCCAAAAATAAAGCAGAGTGGTCAATATTCTGTGCCGACAGCTTAACCGGACTTATAACCGCAGTCGCATTAGTCTATCCTTCAAAAAAATTGTCTGACGTTAAATTATCTTCAGTAGTGAAACGACTTTTAAAGGAGCCGAAGTTTGCGGCAGGTACGAGACGGGAGGATATCAAGAAGTGTTCAGATCCCGTTTCATTGAATCTTCCGATTGAGAAATTCGTTGAAATATGCCTGAATTCGATGAAATCAATCGCTCCGACGCTCGGATTGTGATAGAATTAGATACTGCTATATGTTCCAAAATGCTTTGCAAAAAATAAGGGTCTGGTATAGGGCGCTGCCGGACAAAAAAAAGTATGTAGAGTTTATTACCGCTCTTTTGACGGTGCCCGTCCTGATGACGGTTCTCATAAGCAACATTTCAAACATCAATAACAATAAAAGAAACGAAGCCAATATTACGCCGACGATTTCACCCTCTTCTCCGACGGAAATAATCATTGTCACGGAAAAGTCGGGCAGCAATGAAGCGACTTCCAGTCCGACCTTCACGCCTTCTCCAACCGCACCCAAGGAATGCAAAAAAGAAGTCGGTCCGGTCAGAATCGCAACGCCGAACGAAGGGCAGCTCGTAAGCAGTAATCCTGTATGTATCCAGGTCTCGTATCAGGCGGACGACTATTGCAGCGTTGTTTGGTCATATCGGATAAACAGCGGCGATTGGTCGGATTACAGTGATAAGGAAATATGTGTACATAATCTTGCACCCGGCCCCCAACAGCTTGATTTGAGGGTTAAAAGCTCCTCATCGGACGACGAAATTACTCTCGTGCGTAATTTTTATTACAAGACTAAAGATGCGCCTACTCCAACTACCCCGGCAGCTACGGTGTCTCCGACTGGACCATAAAGACATTTGCTGATAAAATACTCTCTAATTTAAGAGACGTATACTATGTCTGGTGAAAAAAATCCCGGATTGAACTTTGATCTTACAAGGTACGGCAAAAGAAGCACCCTGACATTTCTTGTCAACGGTCGTGGACCTGAACTTGTAATTGACGGGGAAGTGCAAAAATTCAGTTATTACAGAAAGCCCGTGTATCATCAGGTGGGGCCCGATCCGGACGGGGGTGCATTTGTAAACGCCGAGGAAGTTGGGATATCGTATCATGATCCGGTTATGGATCGTGCGGTTGAAATAAGTATTCTGCATCTTATCCCACTATCCAAAGCCCTGTTCACGATGGGCAACTTGGGAATAATTTCAACAATAGGTAGAGAAAGGAAGTTTGGGGAAACATACATACTTGAGCCCAGGCGCGAAAAAGATCTGGCGATGAAAGTTGCGGGGGCTTACTCGAAGTTGGCATTCTCGCTCCTTGCCCTCTGAAAATTGTGAGTCCACAGGGACTCGAACCCTGAACCAACAGCTTAAAAGGCTGCTGCTCTA
>CAZVQH010000032.1:0-7252 GCA_964629205.1 uncultured Gammaproteobacteria bacterium | reverse complement strand
CCATTTTCCTTCTTTCCCTTCCTTCTTCAATAAGGGCATTGCCTATCTTCATCTTGACATCCTCGGCAGTCCGTTCGCCGATTATGAGATTGTGTTTTTTTCTGAATTCGTTTGTGATAGCCTCATCAAGCTTGGTTCCGGCTACCCGGATAGTCTTATAAACAACGAGCTGGCCCAATGAGATCACGGCTACTTCAGTCGTACCTCCTCCTATATTTACGATCATGTGTCCTGACGCCTGAGAGATGGGGATTTTGGCTCCGATTGCGGCCGCTAGGGGTTCCTCGATAAGATAGACGTCTCCAGCACCAGCCTGACGACAGGCGGCAACAACAGCTCGCTTTTCAACCTGAGATGAGCCTCCCGGAATCGAAATCATTATCTCCGGCCAGAAAGCCCTGCCTTTAAGTGCCTTTTTGAGAAAGTAGGTTATCATAGAGGCCGTAGTCTTGTAGTCGGCAATTACACCCTCTTTCATCGGTCGCGAAGCAACTATCGAGCCGGGAGTCCGTCCCAACATTTCATTAGCGTCGTCCCCGACCGCAAGTACTTGCTTGTTTTCCAAAGAATAAGCGACAACGGTTGGCTCGTTAAGAACGATTCCAACGCCGGCTAAGTAGACAAGAGTATTGGCAGTTCCCAAATCAATACCTATTTTTCGACGGAAGAACATATCCACTTATTGTATAATATCTTGATCACAATATGAAGTTACTATATCGTTTAATATTAATCGGCATTTTTCTTGTCATTTTTGCCGCTGTCGTGGCATATGCCCGCGGGTACAGGTTTGACTTCGATAAAAAATCGCTGACCTCAACGGGAATCATATCCTCAAGCTCATATCCCAAGGCCGCAAAGATATATGTTGACGGCGCTCTTAAAGGGGTTACCGATACCAACATCGCCCTCCCGCCCGGCAACTACAAGGTCGACATAAAAAAAGAGGGATATACGAGCTACAGCAAGAACGTTTCCCTTAAAGGCGAACTCGTCGTAACAATAGAGGCACTGCTTTTCCCACTCAATTCGAGTCTTTCCCCGCTTACGAACTTAGGCCTGATTAAAGCCATGCCTGTCGGCGATACTGAAAAAGTAATTATTTTTGTCGACAAGGGGCCTGAGGAAGAGAGCGAAGAAAAAAGCGGAATTTATCTTTTTGAAGGCGGCCGTAAGCCCCTGCCCTTTTTTCCACCCCTCAAGACGATTGTTTTGAAAAGCAATCTTCCGGCTGACGTGGACATGAACAATTCCGAGGTCATCATTTCCCCAGACGCCAAGGAAGCAATATTCCAGTTCGGGGAGGATGACCTTATGCGGGCTTTTCTATTATCGCTCGAAGGTGAGAACTCCACTCCGTTTGACGTCACCCAATCTAAAGAAACCCTGATTGAGGCCTGGAATAAACAAAAATTTGACAATAACCTTAAAATTCTCGAGACCTATCCGAAAGATTTTTACAAGATTGCCAGCGATTCCGTCGAAATTGTCGGGTTTTCGCCAAGTGAGACAAAACTCCTTTATAAAGCCAATAAGAATCTCATTCTGCCTCCCATGATCACACCTGCACTGATCGCGACAAACCAGACACAGGAAACAAGAAGCCTGGAACAGGGAAAAATGTATGTTTACGACAAAAAGGAAGACAAAAACTACCTGATTGCGGAAAACCCCCTTGAAAACAGCCAAATCCAATGGTATTACGATTCGAAACACATGCTCATAAATCAGGGTAAGAAGATCGTAGTCGTCGACTATGACAATACCAATATGCAGACTGTTTATTCCGGGCCTTATGAAAGTTCATTCTTCACAACAACTCTGGACGGAAGAATCATCACCCTATCAAACCTCAATCCTGAGGTCAACAAATGGCCGGATCTTTATCTCGTAGGAGTTAAGTAATTATTCAGCTTCCCTGACAGCAAAAACAAGCAGGCGCCTCAGCGTAGTTCCAAGCGGCCAGCAGGTTTGAAGCGTCAGAAATTCCCTGTTGGTTTTGCGGGTCAGATATTGAACCTGGGACGGGTCAACCACCTCAGTTCCGATTACTCTATACACATATCTCTGGCCTTTATAGAATATGTCCACTTCGTCATTCTTCTCAAGCTTGTAAAGAAGATAAAATATGGCATTATAGGTACCCACATTCCAAAAATAATCGGTCGAATGCGCAAATAGGAAAACATGACCACCCTCCCCCGGGTATGCCGTTCCTGCGGCATGGGCGACTCCCTTATTTAGGGCGTCAAGATAAGTCGACTCGTTTCCCGCATCTACATTTCCCAAAACACGGGAGTTTGCGCCTATTTTTGGGATGACTATGCTGAAATCAGGGTCCTGGGGGGTCAATACTTCGATAGGCTTAATATTGAAGGCCTTAGCCAACAGACCTTTGCTTTCGGCGTCGGGTGGTTGTATTTTTACCGAGTCCGCAACCACATATTGTTTATTAAACCTCGTGTCAATAAAATAGCGGGCCTCCTCCCTTATCGGCTTGTAAAAAGTCCGACCAATCATGAAAAGCGAAGATATAAGGAGAAAATTGCCGACCGTCCTTAAAATCAATATTCGTGCGTATTCGCTCGCTTTGATTTTTTGGAAATGGCGGCTTAACTGGTGGCGCAAAATGTGCCGTTTCTTAAGTCTGGTATAGCTCATTGTGCCCTTAGGAAGAATTGAACTCCCATCTTACCCTTAGGACGGGTCTGCTCTATCCGTTGAGCTATAAGGGCTTCCCCAAAATACGAGATATATTTTAACAGATTTGATACAATGTAATTCATGTTTATTGTAATCGAAGGAATAGACGGCGCCGGATGCGAAACTCAGGGTAAAAATCTGATAAAAATGCTTCAGGAAAACGGCAAAAAAGCCTCCCTCATAAAATACCCGGATTACGAACGGAATGTCGGTAAACTTATTAGGGAGTTCCTGTACCAGAATAAGGACTTAACCCCGGAGCAGCAGTTTCTTTTCTACACGATGCAGTTTATCATGGATGCCAAAATGATCTCGGAAAGGCGCAAAGAAGAGATTCTTATCGCCGACCGCTACTTCACGACAACCCTCTGTTACCAGACGCTTGAGGGAATCGATATGCAAATGGCTCTTAGCTATGCGAAGAATTTTAAAATAGAGCTTCCTGACGCTGTTTATTACCTAAATGTCGACCCGGATATCGCGATTCAAAGAAAGGGCGGCGAGGACAAGGAAAAGAACCGCAGGGAAAAGGACTTTGATTTTATCCGCAAAACCCACGTTAAATACGCTGAGCTTGTCAAAAACCAGGTTTGGACAAAATGGATCAATATAGATGGAAACAAAGGGATTGAAGATATTACCAAAGACATATATAATCAGATGCTATGACAGAAAAAACTCTTATCATAATTAAGCCTGACGCCGTCAAACGCGGACTCATCGGAACGATAATCGAAATGTTTGAGAAGGTCGGACTGAAACTTATGGCCGCAAAAATGCTTAAACCCGACGCCGATGTCATAAAGAACCACTATCCAGGAACCCCTGAATGGATAAGCGAAATGGGCGAAAAGACCTTGGCATCGTTTAAGCAGTCTGGAGTCAACGTCAAGGAAAAAATGGGAACAGACGATCCGGCCAAACTTGGTGCTTTTGTATATGACCGGTTAGTCAAATACTGGATGGAGGGACCGATCGTCGTCATGGTTTGGCAAGGACCGGGCGCAGTCGCCATAGCCCGCAAATTAAGAGGTCATACTATACCTTTAATAGCTCAAACAGGAACACTTCATTCTGATTATTCATTCGATTCATCGACCTTGTCAGCAAGCCTGGACCGGGTTGTTAAAACTTTTGTCCATGCTTCAGGTTCGGTTAATGAAGCCAATCGGGAAATCGAATACTGGTTTAAGGGTGTTGAATTGAAGGATTACGAACGGGACGTTGACAGTTTATATCTTACAAAATAATATGAAAAAACAAAGAGCCTTATTGATCATCAAGCCCGACGGAGTCCAAAGAGGAATTATCGGCAAGATCATTACCCGATTTGAAACCGTCGGCCTGAAGGTCATAGGGGTCAAATTCGAGTGGGCAAACAAGGAAAACATCATCGCCCACTATCCAGAAACGGACGCCTGGTTTAAGAAGGTAGGCGAAAGAACACTTTCCAACTACGCCAAGAAGGGATTGGATGCCAAGGTAGTTTTCAAAACCGACGATGCGGTTTCGATCGGAAAAATAGTCAAAGGCTGGCTTGTTGACTACATGCAAGAATCCCCGGTGTTTTTGGCCGTTGTTGAGGGTTACGATGCCATTGAAATAGTAAGAAAGCTATCTGGTAACACCATCCCCGTACAAGCCCTGCCTGGAACGATACGCGGTGATTTTTCCCATGATACGATAGATCTGGCAAACGAACAGAACAGACCGTTGAGGAACATCATTCATGCTTCAGACACCCCTGAGGACGGCGAAAAGGAAGTCGGTCTTTGGTTCAAGAAGGAAGAGTTGTTTGACTATACCCTTGCAGGCGAAAAGTTCATGATCAGTCTTTGATGCCGTTTAGTTTGAATACTTTCTTCATCAACTCGTTTACTTTTCTCTGAAAATCCTTCGTATCTTTATTGTTGGTTAAGATAAAATCGCAATATGCCAGGCATTTCCCAACCTGTTGCCCCGACTTATCCTGCCCAATTCCCAAGTCTCGCCTATCAACTTTGACGAAGTCTTCATAGGTCTTAGGGTCCCATGGTTTGTTCCGTTTCAATAACCGTTTAAATCGCAGCTCCCTACTGGCCTTGACCCCGATCAGGACGAAGTTTGGATTTTTCTTCAGGTACTCCACTTCTCCGGGATTTCTTATCCCCTCAATGACCACTCTGTTTTTTCCATGTTTGAGCAACTCCTTTATCGCTTTTTTAGCCAGGACCGCATCCCCATAGCGGACCCTCAGTTTATCCCCCATATCCTGGAGGGTTTTGCGGGTGAACTCGGTTATATTTTTCTTCTTTAACTCAGAATGAAGGATTGAAGAGAGCGAAAACGAGATGAAGCCCAATTTACCGGTAAGGTATTCCACAAGCACTCCTTTACCGACCGCAATCTGACCGACTACACCAACATAGACTATGTATTTTTTATTTCGGATCATGTTCGTGATATAATAAAAGCGCGATATGAAAATCTATTTCACTGCTTCGATCGTCGGAAAAAAACACTACATCAAACACTACCTTAAAATAATCGAGATTTTAAAAAAGCTCAATCACCAAGTTAAGTCAGATCATATTATAAAGGCGTCCGAAAATCAAATAAACATGCAGGCTAAGGCTGACAGGGAAAAGTTTCATAAACAATTGAAAAAATGGATTATTGAAACGGACTGCGTGGTGGTTGAAACATCGTTCCCGTCCATAAGCGTTGGATTCGAAATCTCACTTGCACTCAATCTGGGCAAACCTGTATTACTTCTCCACACAAACGAAGCTCCAACACTCTTGTCTAGTTATGACAATGAAAAGTTGATTTGTGCACGATACAGAATGGACGAACTGAAGGATATACTCGGCGATTTTATAAATTACGTACGTGGAAAAACCGAACAGAGATTCACATTTTTCATCTCCTCCGAAATTGCCAATTTTCTCGAAGAAATTTCAAGAAAAAAACGGATTCCGAAATCAGTATACATCCGCTCCCTTATTGAGAAGAAGATGGGTGAATGATTACTATCTCCCGGTAAGGTCGTGAATTATCGCCCTCAATTTTTCCTCGTCCCCTGCCTGATATGCTCTTGAGGAGTTGTTTCCAACTGCTTCAACTACATCCGCCTGATAACTGAAAATACTTACATTTGTGCCTATCTCGGCTTGTTGTTTTAGTATTTTACGCCTTTCTTCTTCCCTGACCCTTACCTCCCTTATGCGGGCAAGGGATTTTTTTTGATCTTCGCTTAAAGACGCCATCACCAATCCGGCAGACGGGTTGTATTCCTCAATTGCCACTTCGGCGACACCGGAAACATAATCGGCAATCACATGGCCATTCTTCGTATCAAGACTCAGCTCGAGTGCTTTCCGCATCAATTTGGAGTAGCCGTATGCGCCATACCAGAATTTCACCGTCGACTGCTTTCCGTCGGGAAGAAGCGGAACTTCGATGTAATCCATATCGTCATAACAGTAAGACATTTTTCCGTTTACCGAAACACCGTCAACTCCGCTTTTGCGGGTTAGCCGGGCGACCAGCACGCCTCTCGCATCTTTTTTTATGCTTATGTCTATCGGCGCCGACGGGACAGAACCCATATTTTCCCTCAACGCTTTGATTATGAGTGTGTTCTGATTTGGTGAGAATATACCGTTCTCCTGATCTTTTCGCTCGAATATTTTCGTAAGTTCGGAGTCCCTGTAGCCGCCTCTTTGCAGAAAGTCCCGCAGACCGGGTTGTTCATATGGTTCCTTGATGTTCAATGATTCCGCGTCCCGGGTCGCCATGGTCAGATCCAGCGGCATCCCCTTAAACCAGGGCAGAATTCTTTCGGTTAACTTTGGCTCAAAACCTTCAGGCGGTTTGAATTTCAATCTGATTTCATCGGGAATAAGGAATTTTTCCTTTGTGGGGTGGTCAACCTTCTTGACGATAATCGTATAACCGCTATTCATCCGCTCCCGGGACAAGTTAACGACGCCATTTTTTTCAAGTGCAAGGTGCCTTCCGGGTTCACCGTTTTTACGTTCGTACATTTTTAAGAATCTATAAAAAGTTGCGGGTGTGAGTTTGTCCGATTTGGAGGCTGCGGCATATAATCTATCCAACGACTCATTATCAATGATAAAGACCCTTATGCCCTGCTCTTCGCTAAATGGCGGTCCGAGCCTCGTTAACGTAAACCCGCCGTCGGTCACATTTATATCAAACGGAAGTCCCGTCCTTTGTTCTTTGCGGGTCAAGGGATTCACTTCCATGGAACGAAGCACCGTGTCAGGAAAGGTTTTTTGAATTTCTTTGGGCGGAAGCCTCTTGGAGAATCTTCTACTTAGGCCTTCGATTAGCGTCATTTTATAGCTCTATTTTATTGTCCTGAAAGCGAATAGGCAATGCATCATGGAGATGTATATCAGAAGCCGTAAATAGATTCTACGAATCTTATTGCCACATCACCCCAAACCATCATAAGAACCGTTCCCGTGACAAGGAAGGGTCCAAAAGGAATCTTACTTTTTATTTTTTTCTTATGAATGATCATAAGTCCAACTCCAATAAT
>CAZVQH010000031.1:0-7278 GCA_964629205.1 uncultured Gammaproteobacteria bacterium | reverse complement strand
CCTAAGCACAAACAGACGGTTTTTGTCGGCCACGAGGTACTTCAGATGAAACCTCTCATAGACAAGAATCATACCTATGATCGTTTTTTATCGCATAACAGTTGGGTTTTCAACCTTTTTCCCAATGCATCTGACACCCTGGACATGAGATCCCGCTTACGGCGCCAAATTCCAAGAATCCAGCAAGGTAGGTTTGGGGATTGGTTAGAATACCTGCTTATGAAAATCCAGTTAAGTTTCATAAACCGGCATAGAACAACGGAATTGATTACAAAAAATCAGCTATGGTTCCACCCGGATGATTTCGAGAAGAAAATAAGCGTTTAAGCCTCCTTTGTGTAGCATGTACCTAAGCCCGCCGCTTCAAGCTGATCCATGATCGCCTCAGCCCGTTTTACGTCGATTTTGAGGGACTCTGAAAGCTGCTTGGAGGAAATTTCGTCAAGTTTATCCATCGCCTCAACCGCTTTATGAAAAAGCGGGTCCCTTTCAAGTTTTACTGCAGCTGTTGTTTGAGGTGTAACCGTGGTTGGTCCCTCAAGACTTTTCAGTCTGTTGTCAATATCGTCGAGTTTTTTCAAGATCACTTTTACCGAGTCGTCCATATTTTTAATATTATAACACTTATTGTTTTTTTGTTGAGCGAATCGAATGCTGTGGGATTTGAATACTATAGGTTTATTTAGTATAATACGGGTTATGGCTGAACACAAAACAAGAATTCACGGGATAGATCTGAACGATGTTTGGAGGATTGGCGAGCGCAAGTTTGTCGAAAAAATTGAACAGTCACCGGCGCCGGAATATATGGCGAAGATGATAAAGCAAATAAAAAGAACCGGCAGGCGTGTTCTCGGAAAGCAGATAATCGCCGTTGCCGAGTATGGCGGTAAAATCGATAGCAAAAGGCCTGAAGTCACAGTCGATGACATCTACACAAAATACCCTGCACTTGGTGATGCCCGTCAGGCGGGCCTTGTTTCCGATCAAGATGTTGTCGAAGGAACCAAAAAAATAAAATATATCGGCGACAACGAGAATCTGATAAGTGCCACTTGCATTCTTCCGGACACGATAAGATCGGGAGAATATAAGGCCGATATCCCCTATGGGGAAAGAGTCCCGATAAAAAAAGCTGTTTATAGCCCCCGGGAACGTGAAAGTGCGAATGAGAGAGTTGAAGTTGAGCGGAATAAGAGAATGTGGGGCAAATTGGGCAGATTTTTTCATTTTGAGCCCGATGCGGTAAGGCAAACCGAAAGCTTGGACTTTCTGATCTCACACGGTCGTGAAGTTGGTAAAATCATTATTCCGTTAAGATTCGCCAGTGAGGAATCCTACTTCAGGGTAGAGGATCCATCGATTGAAATAGGCGATAATAAGAGACTGTTTGGCCATATAAATATTCAGGCCGTCAGCATGTTCGTCAAGGATGATCACGGCTCACGAGTCATTGTCGCTTATTATGTCGGGAAAAAATGGAAAGATAACAGCTGGCCGGTTGTTTTGGGGATGGTAAAGGAAGTGGAGAAATCAATCGCCAGGGCAGTTGAGAGAGAAGGAGTTTCCCGAAAACATCTGATTTACGCGGGGAAAGCGGACGGCAACAAATAAAGATCCTCAGTTAATTCTCCACAGAGTAAAGTTGAGAAGAGTGGCAAAGCTCACCCAAAGCAGATAAGGTATAAGAATGAGAGAGGCAGCCTTATTGACACTCCAAAATCTCCTTATCATTTCAACAATCAGAATCCAGATCACGACAATAATGACAAGCGCCAATCCCAGGTTTTTGGCTCCAAAAAATACCGGCGTCCAAATGAAATTAAAAAACAGATGAATGAAAAACAGTCGGACGTTCGATTTCGCCATTTTTTTCTTGCTTGTCCAGTTTATATAAAGGGATATTCCCATCATCAGATACAATGCCAGCCAAACCGGGGCGAAAATCCAGTTGGGAGGTGAGAATGAAGGTTTGTTAAGGAGAGCGTACCAGGTCGGGATGGCTTGTATCGTAAAAAAAGACCCTATTGCCCCAGCCATCTGGGGAAGCAAAATAGATAGGATAAGCTTCATATCAATATAATTCGTATCTGGCCTTAAAAGCGGCTGTTATCTTAACTGTTTGTTCGCCGTAATATGCGTTATCTTCCATTACTCCGGTATCAATAGGCTCATCAATTGAGGTCGATCCCGGCGACATGGTTTTTCTTTCATATACAGGCATCGGATAGTTTTGAGGATCGTTCATGTCCTGAAGCGAAGTCAATTTTCCGACGCGAAGACCATTTATTTTTGCAACCGACTCGATTTGGGTTCTCGCATCCTCAAGTGCCGCTTCCTTGGCCTTCGACTCCCAACCCTTTCTGTTGTTGAGCGAATAATAGGTATTGGTTATCTGGGTATTCGGATTCGCAGAGATGCTTTCGAGTACTCCCTCAATATCAGTAATAGGAGTCAGAATCACATTGAGGTTCGTGATTGCCGTTGGTGCTGTTGATACGGGTTGAGGCCTTACGTCGGGTATAGCCATTCCTTCACGGTATGACTGGGTATAACTTGACATATTGATCCTGCTTTCGGGTATTCCCAATTCAGCCAGGATTTTTTTTAAGGACGCGACATCGTTTTTATTGGCGGTTTCAGCAGCTGCCAATGTCAGCCCGGTTGCCTTGACCTGAATGTTTATTGTTGCCTGGTCCGTCTCGGCATCAAGTTCGGCGGTTCCGGTAACGGTTACAATCTGTTTGGGGGTTTTGGAGCGTTGTACAACAAGCAGGATTGATATCCCGACAGCCGCGCCAGCGGTGAGGAGCAAGAAAACACGTACAATCTTCTTGAAGTCTATATACATAATATGATTTACTCACAATCGATGGAATAAATCAAGGTCGTATATCAAAGAAGCTCGGCGACGATTTCCCAGAAAATTTTTACCCCGTCGGGATTGAGTTCATGTTTGTATTCGTCTTCGTTGTGCGGTCTGATTTCACATTTCATCATAGAAGCAAACAATCCTGTCTTATGACACCAGTCAATAAATTCCGCGGCCTGTGTCGGGTCTTCCGGAAGACAAATTCCGCGCCATTTGAGGGCTTTTTTCAGGAATTTATCTTTCGAATTATGCCTCCAAAGGGCTGTTTGTTCAAGTCTGGTAGGGATCAGGTGATGACGTCTTAGGAAGTCGAGGTTGTCCCACTCCTGACGTCCGACAGGTTCTGTAAAAAGCAGAATCGAAGCACTTTGTTTGGTGCAGTCCATAAGCGCCTTGAAAGACTGTTCGCTTGGTTTGGTGATTTCAAGCGCGATCACATTCTGCTGGTAAACGAATTCATAGTTTTCTATGACTTTCCGGTCCGCCGCCCCGGTATAGAGATGCACGTAAGGCAGGTCGGTTATCTGGAGGATAAAGTTCCGGGTAAACGGGGCATCTTTTGTGACAACATGGAAAACAAACCTGTCGGACTTCTGATGAAGATGGGATATCAGCTTGGTGAAATACTGAGTTCCGACAGCGGCGCCTGAAACTGGAATAATAACCTGCGTGGGATTAATTTTTCCTGGATCAACCTGGTCGTATTTTTCGGCAAGTTTTTCGCGTGAAAGCGGTCGGTTGAGGTTGGGACTTATGGGATAGGCATTGACGACGATAGGGACTTCACTCTTAAGTTCACGTCCGTATTTCATAAGATTATCCCGGGTCCGTTCACTGGGAACAACTATAAGATCGGCGCCCGGAACGTACCATATATGATGAGGAGAATCATCGGTAACCTGAACCACGAGCTTCATTTCAATATTATTTTCCTTTTCGAGCTTCTGTTTTATGGCGGAAAGCTGATGAGCTAATCCGAAATGAGTGGCAACGACAAGTAGTTTGCTTGGCGGAGTGTAGCGTTCGCTGATGATCGTCAGCATCTGGTTATAAAGAACTTCGGTTTTCGATCTCAAGAGATATCTGTATATTGAGGTCGTTGCATCCTCGGCAGTACCTTTCTCGACCCACTCGCTTATAGGACGGATAATGGGATTGAGACTCATCAACCTGTGAAGATAGGTTATTGTCGTATCCTGGCTTCCGAGAAGTAGGGGAGTGCTGACGTCCTTAAGCAGGCCATGATAAAGGGCGTCTGTAACCCTCAAATGTCCCAGTCCCGCCGGGGCATAAGCGAAAATAATCAGGAGCGACTTGTTGTTCAATGGTGAATTTGGTTTATCCATAACCTCAATATTCAGTATATGACAAAGGATGATATAATTGGAATGTAAAACTTTGGTTTCGGACGAGTGGCGGAACTGGCATACGCGTACGGTTCAGAACCGTATCTCGCAAGAGGTGAGGGTTCAACTCCCTCCTCGTCCACATAAATTATGACAGAAGACATATCTTCAACCCCTAAAGCAGAAGCAATGATCGCAACTCCGGGTTATTCCGAGTTCAAGCAAAACTACTCCCAATTCCTATCGTTGGCGGAAGTTGATCAGGAGGACTTTCTAATGCACGACGTTTCCAATATGACGACAACCCTTTTCAATACGATTGTAGATGGGGAAATGATGGGAAGTTTGGAAGTGGCGGATAAATATGGCCGTCTCCTGAAAGACTACAAGGCTGCCGGCAAAAGGTCCTCTGAGCGACTTCGCATTGTTTCTGATGCTATTGGCGGACTGGATCAAATTAACGAAAAGCAAGTGCTCGAATTTTACGCAGACCAGGGAAAAATGAGATTGAAACAAATGAAGGCGTTGAAAAAAATATTCCCGGTTCTTCAGAGCTCAGTCGGCTTCCTTGACCAGCCGACATCTGCCAACTTGGAGCGACTGCTAAGCCAAAAAACGGATCTGCAAACGATTCTTGATGTGACTATGGTAGATCTTCCACTAAACGTGAATTATCCGGTCGATGCTCCAAACGCAATCATCCTCATAAATCTTCTGAATAATGCCAAAAAGTTCGGAGGCGAGGGCATAAAGATTGATATGAAGAAAGATGAAATAACTATATCCAATCCGAGCCGGAACCCATTACCGGAAAGGCTGTTCGAACTTGGCGGCAAGGGTGGAAACGGAAATAGGGGGTATGGCCTGTTCCTGGCCCAGAAGCTTTATGCCCCGATGATTGACCATACGGTGACGGCGACTTCAGACTCTCTTCCCTCCGGAAAATACAACGTAAGCTTCGCGTTACGGTCTAACGGTCCAAAATAAATCCCTTATTTTGCTATAATCTACATTGAATTAACAGGAGAGGTGGCTGAGCGGTCCAAAGCGAGGGGTTGCTAACCCCTTGAGTCGCAAGACTCGCGTGGGTTCAAATCCCACCCTCTCCGCCATATTTCTAAATCGGAGGTTTTTGAGAGATTTTGAAGATAAGAAAAAGGCTTTTTATAGCGTATTGACGCTACTTCTTGTTTTTCTATAGTAACGTTCCAAAGTAATCCTTTTAACAAATCTGATTTTACATCATCATCTCCCTCGATAAACATTTTAGAGAGCTTTACAGCGCTATCTTTAATATTTTTCACCCGTTCCAAAGTAATCTCAGTGTCTGTATTTTTAAGATTTTTAAGTCTTGTTTCCAGCTCCACCCTTTGATTGCTTAATTCGACTCTTTTTTGATCGTAATCGTTTTTTTCAATCCGGTTATCCAGTAGGGCATCGAGTAGATTGTTAAGTCTTGTTTTAATTAAGCTCAATTCATTTTCAATGACAAGTGTCGATCGACTCTCATATTCCTTGGTGTTCCTTAAGCTATCAGCATAGGCCTCAAACGATAAATTGGCCATTTCTTCATCTAAGGTGAAATTATCCAGTTGCCTTTGGATAAGCTCTTCTACACGGGTTAGAGTTAGATATTTTAGGTGTTCCGGACAGCTACCCTTACCGTTTGTACAGTAGTAATAAATGTGACGACCCTTCTTTAAGGAAGCGGTTAATTTACACCCACAATTATGACAAAAAAGATACGGACGATATATAAACTGACGATTATTTTTAATCCCAAGACGTTTACCGGATAAAATGTCCTGACAAAGATCAAAAGTAGCCCTATCGGTAATACCCTCATGTTTACTAGGATAGATTTTACCTTTTCGCCTTATTACTCCATAATATTCAGGATTACGAAGAGTACGACCGATGACAGAATGACTTACCTTGTTATTGTGTTTTGTCCTTAAACCTTTCGTATACATTATTTGTTCAAGGTCTTTTAATGAATATAGGCCAGTTTTATATAGATCAAAAACCTCTTTAATAAAATGGGACTTCATGGGGTCGGGGATAATGGTTCCGGGAATATTTATATAACCAAGAGGGGCGCTACTTGGATACTCACCCTTAAGAAGTTTTGTAGCATTACCGTCTACAACTTTTATTGATAATTCCCTTGAATATTTCGTGGCAGAAGCAATCTTATCAATCAAACTAACTAGGCTCTCGCGGCTAGAATATATTAGGTTTCTAGTTCGTATCTCTTTTAACGATTCATTCTCGAATAAATTTAAGAGTAGGGCACCCTCAATCAAATTACGGGTAAGTCTATCAGCGTCAACGACTAAAATTCCATTAGCTTTGCCATTATCAATATCCTTTAGCATTGCCGTAAATTTAGGCCTGTTGTACTCCTTTTTGGCACTTCTTCTCTCTTTTACTATATCAACTACCTCCAAACCGTTTAATTGAGCAAAATCGGTCAAAATACGCTCCTGTGTTTCAAGAGACTGGAGTTGCTTACCCTCTTCTTCAGAAGACTTACGGCAGTAAATAATATATTTCATAAGTCAATTCGATAGCATTATATCAATAAAAATTAATAATTTAACAAATATCTAACTCCTAGTCTTTAGCCGGTATTACAGTATCGGCTAAAGAAGGGAAAGGAATTCCCTTCTGTAATCCATCATCAATAAACACAATTGAATCGTCAATTAGCTGAAGTCTCCGGTCAAGTTCCGCGGCTACCGCCGTGGAACTAGGAGGCCCGTTAACAACAAGAGAATTTGGGATAGAAAGATCGAATTTAGATGAAGCAAGAAAATCAGGGATAGAAATACTTGCTTCTTTAATCTCCTTTAGATTATTGGCAACATCAGAAGAATTACAATATTTTCTAATAAGTTTCCTCGACTTAATATCTGAATAATAAGTGTTAAAGAAACAAAATAAGCGAAGCGCCATATTCTTTTTATACTTTGCCAATAGAGACTTCATCACAGCCCTTTTATTAGCTTGTTTAAGATCAGCCGACCCCGTAAGCTTACTTAAACCATTTTTCAAAAT
>CAZVQH010000030.1:1136-7344 GCA_964629205.1 uncultured Gammaproteobacteria bacterium | reverse complement strand
ATATGTGAAAAATAATATATTGTGAAAATAATTAATTGAGATGGAAGGAATATCTGTAGAAGTGCTTTCCACGTACCACCTTTAAATAGGAAGAAGAACAAACATAAAATTATAGTGGCGAAAGTGTAAGAAATAATAAAAAGTGCAATATATTTATTTTTAAGCTTTGATTCTAATAAATATTCACTCTTCTCTCCATATAAGTGAGCCATAATCTATTCTAATATTCCTCTTACATTTACACAATGTAATTAAGTAGACAAAAAGAAGCTAGCTCCCCCGCGTGGACTCGAACCACGAACCTTGTCGTTAACAGCGACCTGCTCTACCGATTGAGCTACAGGGGATTTCTCCATATTTTACCAAAAAAGCTGCCTTAATTTAATGTATTTGACTTCAGCCTACCTTAAGCTTTTTCTTATATTCCTTTGATAAAATTAAGCCGTGATCAAAAAAACAATAATCATTCTTCTGGTTGTTGCTGCGGCCTTATTGGTTTGGCCGAGACCAAAAGACAACTCTCCGTTCATAAATCCCGTCAATCTGGTAACGGTTGCAACGCCTACCATTATTTCGCCCCCAACCATACCGACTCCATGGCAGATAAGCCATGCAACTCCCCCAAGCCAAAAGATACTCGCAAACAGTTACCACGTGTTCCAGAGCTTCAACAACTGCGGTCCGGCTGCGCTTTCCATGGCCTTGTCGCATTACGGCATACGGGGGGTGAGTCAGGAAGAGTTGGGTCTCTATCTTCGCCCCTACCAGAACGCCCTTGGCGACAACGACGACAAGTCGGTAACGCTTGAGGAATTGGCGGAGAAATCCAGGGAATATAGCCTGATTCCCTATCACCGCCCGAACGGCAGTATGGACATGGTCAGACTCTTCATCGCCTACGACATTCCGATTATCACGCGAACGCTTCTCAATACCGGTGAAGATATCGGCCATTACCGGGTCATCAAGGGTTATGACGAACTATCCGGGGAGATCATCCAGGACGACTCCCTGCAGGGGTCAAACCTGAGATATTCATATCATGCATTCGACCAATTGTGGAAACAATTCAACTACGAGTATCTCGTTTTGGTTCCCCAAGGCAAGGAACAGATCGCCGAGAGTATTCTCGGGGATGACCGCGACTACATAAGCGCCTGGACTCGCGCGGTCGCGCGATCAAGAGATAATCTGGCGCAGGATCCGGGCAGTATCAACGACCGGTTCAATCTGTCGGTCGCCCTCTATAATACCGGCGACTATCAGGGAGCGGTTGAGGAATTCGAAAAGATCGAAAGCTTGCTACCGTTCCGTACCCTCTGGTACCAGATCGAGCCGATTGAGGCGTATTTCAAACTCGGCAATTACGAACGGGTACTTGCGCTAACCGACAAGATCATAAACAATCACAACCGGGCATTTTCGGAGTTGTATATTCTAAGAGGGCTCATTTTTGAGAAGCGGGGCGAAGGCGACCTGGCGAAGACAGAGTTTGACAAAGCCGCTTTCTATAATAAGAACCTTAATGCTGACTGGGTTAGGGCCAGATTTGACAAATAATTATATCTGGACTATTCTGAGGAAGTATGAAGTGGGTTAATTTCTTTCTCATATCCGCATCATTTCTCGCTTCTCTTTTTTATCTCCCCCGTCTTCCCGATATGGTTCCCATGCACTGGAATTTAATGGGGGAAGTGGACAGCTTTATGCCAAAGAATGTCGCCGTCTGGATCATGCCTGGAATGTCCCTTATCATATTCACTCTCTACCAGATTTTGCCTTATCTTGACCCCAAAAAACATAATTACAAATCCTTCAACCGGGAATGGCATCTGATCCAAACTTCAATCATTGCTTTTTTGGCATATATGCAGTTTATTATTTTCTACATTGCGTTAAACCCTGAGACGGGCATTATGCCGATGATATTTTTCGGAATAGGATTGCTTTTCTTGGTCCTGGGCTTTGTCCTTCCAAAACTTAAACAAAACTACTTTATAGGGATAAGGGTCCCATGGACATTGTCGAGTGAGGACAACTGGAACAAAACCCATTGGTATGGAGGAATAATCTTTTCCCTTGCCGGATCGGCGATCCTTGTCGAATCATTTTTTCTTTGGAATGTGCCTTATGTTATCTTCGGGAGCATCATTATTGCGACAATGCTCCCGATGATCTATTCATTTTTACTTTTCAAAAAATGCGAGAGCAAAATGGGGTATATCTATCTTTGTCTCATTATTCTCGCAGCTCTCTTGTTTATGATCACTTGAAAACGGTCCATTTTCTCTCTTAAAAAGGAAGGGTTAGGGGCATATCGTTACCGCTCTGCTGTTCAAGGTATTTTTTCCAGTCGACCTTGATCGAGATCTTGCCGACCTCATTGAGATAGAATATTTCCTGGTGTCTGATACCAAATTCAAAAAGTTCCTTGGTGAGCATCGTGTCGTCCATACAGTATTTCTTAAGCTCATCCCATTTCCCCTCCTTGTAGAATTCGATTGCCTGGAGCCCGTGCCCCGTTTTCTTTTTGCCGAGGGTGGTGGTTATGAGCTCGTTTAGGGATAATCTTCTACCTATTTTGTCGCGGACATCATCCATAATGTCAAAGATGGGGAAATTTTCGACATTTCCTGGGTAATAACCCTGAAGCACCGGAACATCGAAATTGCGGACATTATAGCCGATGACGTATGAGCAGTTTTCAAGAAGGGGGAAAAGCTTGTTAAGCTCCTTTTCGGTAAATATTTTTGGGGTGTTGTCGGCATAGTCGTAGACGGCAACAACCGTTATTCCAAGCTTCTGGGGTTCGCTGAATTCCCGGAAGGTGTGTTTGGTTTCCAAATCAAGAACGATGGGGAATTTTTTCATGGGTTTCAATTCAGTTTTTTGTCTCTGCCTTCTTTATAAATTTCTAATTCCAGAATTTTGTTTTTTCTGGCTACCGGCCCTTTGTAAATATTGATGCTGTTTAATTCCTGCTGATATTGATGATGCAGTTCGTCAAAGATCTTGAGAAATACCTGCCTGTTTTTCGGGGTGAGTTTAGGGTATTCCGACTTGAAGAATTCATCCAACTTGCCCAGACTCCATAAAGTTTCGATGAATTTCTCGTTCTTCAGATCGACGGCCGACAAGTCTCCCTGAATCGGTTTGATTTTGAACTTCATCATCCTCAATTCGGCAAACATCCTGTCTGTTTTCGGCTTGTTTTTTATGAACATCTGGAAACTGCGGATGAGGGTGGAGATATTTTTTATTTGTTTTTTTGGTGTTGCCATAGGTGATTCTTCAGTATTTTATACCGAAGTGCCTTATAATTATGGTATGTTAAGACAGAAATTACAAGATGATCAGCTTACCGCGCTCAAATCAGGCGACAAGGCACGCCTTACCGTGTTGAGATTCGTCATTTCCCAAGTCAAGAATAAGGAGATCGAAAAGAAAACCGAGTTGAACGATGAGGAAACGCTTGTCGTCCTTAAAAAATTCGCTAAAGAGCTCAAGGAATCTATTGATGCCTTCACGAAGGGCAACCGCACCGAATTGGCCGACGAGAGCCGGAAACAGCTTGAGATCATCTCGGCCTACCTTCCCAAAGAAATATCCGATGAAGAGTTGGGGATCGAGATGGATAAGATTCTTGAAGAAAATAAGGCACTTGTTGAGGGTAATCCCAAAGCCGTCATCGGAATAGTGATGGGCCGCCTGAAATCCAAGGCAGACCCGTCACGGATCATGCCGATGCTTCGATCAAAGATCAGCTTATGAAACAGATCAAGGGTATGCTGGCAGTTTTCCTGATCGTCTTCCTCCTTTTTTCTCTCCTCAAGAACATCTTCAATTACAAAGACAAAATGCAGTTCTATGAAGATTACAAGCAGGATTATGATGCCGAAAAAAAGAAGAATATAGAACTTAAGACCGAGATCGTCAAAAAAAAGAGCGTTGCCGAGGTGGAAAAAACGATACGCAATGATCTGAATCTCCTTAAGCCCGATGAAGTCGCCCTCATCCTTCCGTCCCCGACCCCGACTCCGGTCCGGATCACGCCGACGCCGGCGCCGAACTGGAAACAATGGCTGGACTTATTTTTCAAAAAAAATTAGGTTATCTTCCGAGGACTCTGGGGAGATTCACTGTTAACGGTTGCGATTCGGGAGTGGGAAATGCCCGCATCTGAAATGTTAAACTGCCCGCATCGGCCTTAAACCCGTCTAACCTCATCCCGTCAAAAAGACGCAATTCAAGGGGGGTTTTATTTATATCGGCAGTCGGCTGGCGCAGTGCCCTTGTCGTATCGTCTATGTAGCTTATTTGGTTTTGCGAATTCAGGTCAAAGGCTATTCCCTGGGCGTGATTTGAAGGTACCGTGTTCACCGTAACGACTGAGGGTGCGCCGTCTGAATAATGGGAATAAGTTATGTCGAAACGGTTGACGGCGGTATTCTGGGAGGTCATTTTCAATATCGAGAATGTTGTTTTTGTCAATTTATCTTTTCTCAAAGTTTCGACTATGACGGTTTTTTCCCCATCCCCGAATACATTTCCAGCCCTAAACATTCTTTGATGGACAAAGGCCGGGTTGGAATCTACCGCCTTGGAATCGTGATTCTCGAATCCGTTTCCCTGGTCGATAATTTCTTCGAGGAATGATCCCTGTGGGACGTTGAAGATTTTTTTTGTTTCGTCGCGCTGGGCGATTAGCATTAATTGCTGGGAGGCTTCATCAGTAAGGGCAGGCATATCCATACCAGATTATACTTTAATATTTAGAGATACACCTTCAATAAACCCATAGATTTTTCTGAGAAGATTTACGCTCCTTCTTACCCTTACTCTTAAAACGCCATAGTAATCATTTTTATTCTCATACTCTTTCTGCCATCTAGTGTGCTGAAAAAAAGGTTTTGAAAACTGATGCAAGGGAATGTTTAGACTACTAGACCAATGCTTGTTCATGGCGTCTATCTTTTCTTTATAGGAAATGTTGGCTGTCAACCTTAATATGAGTTGGTCCTGTGGTATATTGAAGCATAATTTCAACCAATAGATAAAAAATTTCGCAATATTTACATCACTTGAAGCTAGACCTACTAAATGGTCTTTTTTAAAACCTTCACCCCAATATAAAGCGATGCCTATAAGAAATATGTCCCTTTTTGATAGTTTTCCTATTGACTTTATTCCTTCTTGTTTAATTTTAAATACTTTCTTGTCGAACTCTCTTTTCTTTTTAGAATAATATTCCTGTCTCTTCCAATAGGTGGGGTTTACTTGCCTATCTTTGAGTTTTTGCTTTTGATTCGCACTTAACTCTACATCACGACACCACAGGCTAACTGAGCTGGAAGAGACCGAAAGCATTTTTGCTATTTCCTTAATACTTTCCCCTTCTTTTCTCAACCTTCGCGCTTTTATTTTCTCCTTAGATTTTGCCATAGAGTCCTAATATCCATTGTACCATGTTCGATTCATACTGGCAGATAAAAAATATTTATTGTATAATAAAGCTGTTCCTTTTAAATACGGGGTAGTGTACGGTTGCACAGGAGGCTTAACTTAATGGGCTCATATGAAAGTAATTTCCTATGATAATTGGCTTATAACGGCGAACTCCCAATTCGGTTGGGACAATGCCGCGGGAACCCTGCCGCAAGGCTTGGACCTGTAGAGACTGAACGCCAACCCCCGCACATAATGCGGGGTGAAGACACAGTCCGACACTCCGAGCAATCGGAGAATAACAGTATGCATAATCTCCTAGACCGCGGTTCGACTC
Organism: uncultured Gammaproteobacteria bacterium; assembly: GCA_964629205.1. Lineage (GTDB taxonomy): Bacteria > Patescibacteriota > Microgenomatia > UBA1406 > GWC2-37-13 > GWC2-37-13. The sequence goes on along the minus strand of CAZVQH010000030.1, from coordinate 1,562 downwards.
CCGGCCCCGTAACAAGTGATATAATTAGGAAATGGACAGTTCTTTTCTTTCCGTAATCGTCCCGGTATATAACGAAAAAAACAATGTCGTTCCCCTTCTGAAACGACTTATCCCCGCTCTCAAAAAATTCCGGTATGAGGTAATCTTCATTGACGACGGATCAAGAGACCAGACTCCCCAAATAATCAAAAAACAGATAGAGAAAAATAGAAACATAAAACTGCTCAGTTTTTACCGCAATTTCGGACACCAGATGGCCCTGACTGCCGGATACGAAGTAGCCCAGGGCGACGCCGTCGTATCGATGGACGCCGACCTTCAGGACCCGCCCGAAATTATCGGAGAAATGGTTGAGGAATGGAAAAAGGGATCGAAAGTCGTCTACGCCAAGCGCAGCAAGCGGGAAGTTGATGGATTGTTTAAGAA
>CAZVQH010000030.1:0-1126 GCA_964629205.1 uncultured Gammaproteobacteria bacterium | reverse complement strand
AAATAACCGCCCAGTTTTTCTACAGATTCATTAATTTTTTGTCCGACACGACCGTTCCCCAGGATGTCGGGGACTTCCGTCTTCTGGATCGGGAGGTCGTCGATTTTCTCAAAACCCTCCCCGAACAATCGAGATTTTTGCGGGGCCTGGTTTCGTGGGGTTCTTATCCTTCCTCATACGTATATTTCGAGCGGGAAAAAAGATTTTCCGGAGAGACACATTACGGGTTGCTGAAAATGATCAATTTCGCCATGGATGGGATCACCTCATTCTCGGTTAAGCCGCTACGCATCTCGACCTACCTCGGGGTTACTGCCGGAATCGCCGGATTTATAGGAATGACTTATGAGCTCATCATGAAGATGATTTCCCCGGAATCTTTCGTGATCGGATGGACGGGTCTTTTCACAGCCGTCATGTTTTTGGGCGGTATACAGTTGATTACGATTGGAATAATCGGCGAATATGTTGGTAAGATATATACGGAGATACAGAAAAGGCCGCGGTTCCTAGTTAAGGAAAAAGTTAATTTATAAAATATATATGAAACGAGTCGGACTCATTCTCATTGCCGTAGGACTGGCGCTTCTGGTATTCGTACTCATCAACTTCTTTAAGGAAAAAAACAAAATCGCTTCCCCTATTCCTGAAGACCAAGGCGTGAAGGTGATTTTTGTAACTCCCGCGAAGTAATTACGGTCCTCCTATTTCGAATTTGAAGATCTGCCCCGTATTACCCATAAACAGGATGTCGATTATCTTCAGTACCAAAAACGATCCCAGGAATATCATGAATCCGACCAATGCCAGTCTCAATGTTCCCTGGGCTTTTTTGACTTTTTCGGCGTTGCCGAATGAAGTCAGGTAATTGAACGAGCCGACAATAAACATCACAAAAAGCGTCAGGACGATGAAGGCTGAGGACATGAAAAGAATATTTCCGAATACGATTTCAAGACACTTGAGGGTGGGAACGCCGTCAACCATACAACCTCCTGTACCTGTTGAAGGACCCCAATCCTGAATCTGCGCATATACGGAAAATACGGGAAGAAGTAAATTCATGGGGATTAAAAGATTTATTTAATAAGCTTCGGGAATACGATCGGCTTTGTTATTCCAAGAC
>CAZVQH010000029.1:0-7501 GCA_964629205.1 uncultured Gammaproteobacteria bacterium | reverse complement strand
GAATAAGGGGATTGCGACAAAGCTAATCGGTCTTTGGGAAAAGGATGCTATTTCCGAGGGGGCGCATGCCCTCCATCTTTGGACAATGAAAAAAAATCTGGATTTTTATGGAAATAGGGGATTTGTAAATGGAGGTCTGTTTCCGAAGGCATGGCATGGACACGACAGCTATTTGCTATATAAGCCCTTAAGAGAACCAAGTGAAGCCAATTATCTGAAAAGATATTTAAAATCCAAAAAAAACATATGAAAGCGCCGGACTTTTCACTACCTGATCAATTTGGAAAACTCCACAAACTAAGTCAGTACCGCGGACAATGGGTTGTTTTATATTTTTACCCCAAAGACGATACTCCGGGATGTACAAAGGAGGCCTGTTCGTTCAGGGATTCCATGGACCAATACAGGAAGCGGAGCATTGTTGTCATCGGTATTTCCAGGGATTCGGTTGATTCCCACAAAAAGTTTGCCGAAAAGCACCATCTCAATTTTCCTATTTTGGCGGACACTTCATCAGACGTGATTAAGAAATACGGAGCGTGGGGGGAGAAACGTTTTATGGGTAAAGTTTTTTCCGGCATTCTTCGCAATACTTACGTCATAAGCCCCAACGGCGAAATGGTTAAGACTTATGAAAAAGTCAACCCACTTACCCACTCCCGAGAAATATTGGAAGACCTGTTAACCTTATCCAACAAATAACCCGCCCTAATGTACACTTCAGGCGGGTTTTCCAAGCGTTATATTATTTTTCCTGAGCCTTCACGGTGATTTTCTTTGGTTTAGCTTCCTCGGCGATTTTTGCTTTTATGATGACTACGCCGTTTTCAACAGACGCATCAAGGCTTTTGGCATCGATTGCTCGGGGGAGCGTGGCCGTATAGTCAAATGAAACGACCCTGTCCATGCGGTAGATAACTTTCTTTTTTCTTTTTTCCTCCTCTTTCTCTTGAGTTCTGGCGGTTATCCGCAGTACGCCATCTTCAAAAGTGACATCTACCTGGTCGGCCGAAACTCCCGGTACGGCTGCTTTGACGATAACACTGTCTCCTTCTTCATAAACGTCAAGACCTTCCGTCATCTTTATTTCCGGCCATTCGTCTTCTTGGTCAAAGCTGAAGAAGGGACTCATCCAGCGTTTGCCCGTGAATGGATCAAATCTTATGATTGCCATTTATTTTTTACCTCCTTTCATATTAGCACTTTAGCATATCATCTGCTAATCTGTCAAGAGGTATTTGCCAGGCAACCTCAAGAATGCGTCATTTGAAGCATGAATCAATACATGGCTTGAATGTAGTATGTTCCGTCAGGGTTGATAATAAAAGCCTTTTTGGGATATACCGGAATTGTTGTTGTGACTTTGTCCGGCTCAACCAGTACTTTTCCGATATAATCGGGAATTTCCTCATAGCTTTTTCCGTATATGTAAACATCTTCACTGCCCAAATAGTATTTTGCAGTAAAATAATCGAGCTCTGACAAAACATATACAGTATCTTCCTGTCTCATCAATTTGCTTATTTCCATCATTGTTTCCCGCATAGGAGCCTTGGTTCTTTTTGCAATCTGGGCCTTATGGTAATTAAGGGAAAAAGAAAAGATCAAGGCAATTGCGAAAGCTTTCAAATATGGATGCATTTTTTCAAAGGAATAAATCATGAGAACAGTCAATCCTACGGCCGAAAAAATCAAATAACGGGGAAGGAATACAGGCTTGAAAAATGATATGACGAGTACAAAAAATGGTATACCTACGGCCCAAATGATCAGAAGGTGAAATAATTTCCGGTCCGCCCCTTTTTCATATCGGTTTTTTATGGCGGAATAGACAACTATTGCAATTATTGCAAGGGAAACATAAATAAGTTGTTTTCCAAAAAATCCCAAACCTTTTTCATAGCCCGTATAAACCTCACCCAAAAACGTTATAAGATTCATGGCCGAAAGCTTACCGATCCAGAATGACGAGCTGGACATGACCCTGTTTATAATTACAAAAACCATCCACGGCGCAAATGCCATAAGCGCCACTCTCTGTTTGAAGCGCGATACCAAATACTGTCCGACGACAACGAAGATCATGAAATAGTGAGTATAGAGACCGAGTATGGTTGCGACAAGATACAGGCGACTGTTCTTCTTGATAAGGGCGTAGAATGACAGCGAAGTTAAAAATGCAAATAACGAGTACATTCTGACCTCAAACGCAAAATAAACAAGGATCGGATTGATTGCCGCAAAAAGCAGATAAAGGAAAGATTTTTTCAGGTTTATTTTTAAAATTTCGTTCAATATCAGAAAAACAACATAAAGGGTTGCCCAGTAGAAAACCAACGAAAGACTCCTGAGCGCGATCTCGCTTTTTCCAAATACATTTGTCCAGTAATGAAGAAGTAGGTAGTAAAAAGGCGGACTGAAGTCCTTTACGGTCAAAAGCATGATTTCGACTATATTCTTTTTGGCCAGAAGAAACGAATATGCTTCGTCCCTCCAAAGCGATTGCACCAAAAACACCAATGGGGTTTTTGTAAACAGGAAGTCAAACATAAACTCAGTTTAATATTAATATTTGCAAATGTCTAGACTTTTTCGGTTACTTTATATTTCAGTTTTTTGCCAAGGAGTATTCTAGTATGGGCGTCGAGTGCGGGAAGGGATGAAAAGAAAAAAGAAACGATAGGGAGCAAGTACCATTGGACAATAAGTATGGGCAAATATAGGGCGCCCGTCTTAACATTGACTTTTTGGCGAAGCCTTATGTCAAGATATATGTAAAGTATCAACATTGCGGAAGAAAATGTCAGGATAAGACCTGAAAGCTGAGGAAGTAAGAATCCCAAGACGGTTCTTTTAAAAACAGGGTTTACTAACGGGGGAATGGAGGCGGAAATTGTCAGAATAAAGAATGAGACCGGCCATAGCAAGTGGGTTTCGCTGATGAAAAGCGCTTTCTTGAGTTTGGTCATAAAATCTATATGGGGGGTTACAAAAAATTTTCGGAATACATATCCCACATCGGATACGCCCCAAGCCCAACGTTTTTCCTGCTCATACCTGTTTGCGAGCGTTTTGACAATTCCTCCGGAATATACCGCATCTCCGTTTACTATTGTAAATAGCGGGATCGTTCTGACCTTATCACCGAAAGCGAAAAATGCTTGAAAATAAATGTGCCAATCCTCCGGAATAATGTCGACATCCCAATATCCGATTTTTTTTAGCATCCATAGATTGGTTGAATAGGTCGATACTTGGATAAGGTTTTCTTTTTGGGACAGAAAAGCCAGTCTCACGATGGATGATAGAGTTGCCTGCAGTCTTACAAAAAGCGGCAGCTGCCAAAAGTTGTTGTAAAGTAGGACGGGTGCCCAGTAAAAATGGTGGAGTCTGCCCTTGTCCCTCAGAAACTCAAAAGTCAGATAGGAAAAATAATTTTTTGGCAGGAAACTGTCTGCGTCGCAAATCGTGATAACAGCCTCTTTCTCGTTGATGCCCTTATTCATACAGTATTTTTCGATTTGTCGGCAGGCATATGTCTGGTTGCTCGCTTTTCCTTCCTCTTCCCCGGGCATGAGAGGATGGTAGGTACAGATGATATCCTTGAAAAAATAACCATATTTCCTTATGAAAATGGCCGCTTTATCAGCTGCTTCTTCTTCCCTTGATTCGAAAGCAAGAACAAGGTATATGTTTTTGTACGGTAAGTCATTTTGAGTTAACGCGCGCATCGTAGCCTCGAGCTTATATATCGGCTCCTTATAATTGGGGATGACTACGAAATGACTTATGCCGGCTGCCCCCTTGACCTTTTTGACCTTCCTGCCGTAATTTATCTTATTATGGAAAAGTATTTCATTGTATGAAACTACTGCCCGATAGGTTGTAGTTGCCGATTTATAAAAAAAATACAGGTCAAATGCGATTATGAAATAGGCAACGACAGCCGGATGAAACGGTGAAAGCCAGAGCGGAAAACTAATGAGGATCCACGACAGGGCGGGGATGATCATGTCAAGCATCCGGTTGAACAACTTCGATTTTATGATTTTATCGGTCATACGAATCCTTCCAATTATACCACTCCGATGAGTAGGTAGGATCCGATCAAGGCGAGTATGGCAGCAAATATTTTTTTTACTATACCGTTTCTTTCGCCCATAATCACAATGCCGGCAACGACTGTAAGAAGTGTCGACGTCTGAACGATGGGTATTATTTGGGTTGCATTTCCCGTCTCCATAGCCTTAAGTTGAAGAAAATAACCGGCAGCATTTAGAAATGAAGGGATGACGAAGGACCAGTTGGATTTTTTGAACTCGTATTTCAGTTCGGCTAAATTGACCTTCGGCATCAGAATAAAAACAATTGGCAACGCCCATACGAAAAGGTTGTAAACATTTGCCCCAAAATAGTTTGCGCCTTTCTTATCAAGCATCCATCCCAAACCCAAAAGTGTATATATGAGCACGCCAAGCAATATTGCCGAGATTGATCCCACCTGGAATTTTTTTTGGTATGAAATTATGACCAAGGCAATAAAAATCATTAGGGCGCCTGCAATCTTTATTCCCGTGAAGGATTCGGAATACAGGAAAATAGACCCCGTGAATGCTACCGCGAGACTGACATTGCTTATGATCGATAGTGTCGAAGCATCAAGTTGCTTGGCGGCAAAGAATCTCCCCCTCTCGAACAGTCCGTACATGGCGACAGCAAGTGTAAGATAAATCCATGCGGAAGGATCCCTTGGAAAAGAAAGATTTTTGTATGAACCGGTCATGACGAAAAGTAGGAATGCGAAAAATATTGCGCTCAGGTTGAAAAGAATGGCGGTTGACATAGGGAACCTGCTTTCAACGGCAATTTTTCTCTGCACAAGAGCAAGAATGGTAAAAAAAACCATAGAGGCGACGGTCAATGTAAGCCAGTGCATAAGGTTGATTATATAAGAGGTTAATGGTTATTGCCAGGCTTCACAAATCATTTTAAAAGGGCAGAAATCGCACCATGGCCCGGGAGTCGGATCAAAATCATTCTTCCTGATCTTATCAACAACATCGATAATCCGTTCTTTTGTCTCCATAATATCTTCTCGGGTTTTTTGAAACTTAATTTTTTCGGCTCCTTGAAGATAATGGAATGCCAAGTAAACTTCTCCAAGCTTTTTATTGTATAGGCCGCGGTCTGTTGCCGCCATGGCATAAATGGAAAGTTGAAAGTTTTTTTTCAACTCCCGATCGGCGGGTTTCTTTCCGGTTTTATAATCGACAATTTCAATAGCACCGTTATTAAGTTTATCTACGCGGTCTATTTTTCCGACAATATTCGTATCTGACGTAATCTTGATTTTGAACGGTTTTTCAATCGCCGCGATATCGAGATTTTTATGATGATGATTCTCAAAGTAACTCCTCAGGATTTTTTCCCCTTCGCTTTTCATCCGGGACTCATGTTTTTTGGAAGTATAACCAACAGGCATCCAGTTTTTTGTATATAGATCCATTAATCGCTTTATCCCGATAGATGAATCCTCTGAGAATTCCTGATAAAAATACTGTAAGGTTTTGTGAATTGAATCGCCAAAAGCCAGTGCGGCGGTGGGCGGAGTCGGAATTTTCAGGACGTAATGGTATTTATATTGGAGCGGACAACGGACAAAAGTTTCAAGCTGTGTGTAGGAAAAATTATTCTGGACATACCTTTCCTTGACCGTTGTTTCTTTAGGTTTTTTAAAATCAAAAATAGAGAGTTGTTGTTTTTCTTCATTTTTTACCGTTATGGACCTTCCAACATATTCTTCCCCTAATGCTTCGGAAACAAAAGGCGATATTTTTTGCTCACGTTTTCCTTCTCCATAATACTTGGAGGCGGTCATGAAAACATTTTCCTTAGCGCGCGTTATACCCACATAAAATAATCGTCGCTCCTCCTGAAGGTGATAGTCCCCGGCGGGGAGCATTTCCTTGATTAGGGGCAGGGGAATCGGAATGGTTTCGCGGCGGGCCTGGGTCGGAAATCGACCTCTTGTAAGATTTACCAAAAATACGGATTTAAACTCAAGTCCCTTGGCGGAATGGGCGGTTATGATATTGACCGCGTTATAAGCGGACATGTCTGTTTCCCCGGCACGCGGCGACTCTCCAAGTTCTATGCTCATGTCTATGTATTCAAGGACGGCTGACACGCTGGAATTCTCGTGATCCGATTCATAGGCTTTAAGTTTATTGAAGAATTTGGATATATTGATTGCCGTCTGCTCGTCTTTTTCTGTTTTGTAGTTTGTAAGCTTTAGAAGTAATCCGGTATCTTCAAGAAAATAGAAAAGTATCTGGCCTGCGGTATCTTTCTTCACTCGAGCGAGATGTTTTTTTATCATTTTATATATTTCGAGTATTTTTTCCCGGCTCCTTTTTGACAATAGGGGAATGAATTTTTTGTAGTTTTCATATTCCGGATTATACAAGTCATTATCAAAAAAACCGAGATAAACTTCGATTGCCTGGAAAAAACTCAATGAAGTTTTTTTTGAATATGACATAAGAAGCGTTATGTCTTTTACGTCGATTCCGAAAAGATCCATGCCAAATATTCTGAAAAGGGATACGGAGTCTTCGGGATTGTCCAAGACTTTAAGGTAGGCGATGAGGTCTTTGACTTCCCCCTGTTTATACAGCGTTGAAGGGCCAAGGAACTGGAATGGGATTCCGTTACGGATAAACGAACGGATAAAAGATTGGGCATGGGCATTGGCACGGGTCAACACCGCAATATCGGAATATTGATAGTTTTTTTTAAGTTTTTTTATTTCCGCGGAAACGTAATCAGCCTCTTCATCGGCGGAATTGGAAAGGAATAGTTGAACAGGAGTATTTGCCGTTTTTTTATTTTGGGAAATGAGTTTTTTGGAAATGCCGAGGCGGGACTCCAGGGTGTCCGGGTCATTATGTTTAATCAGTCTGTAGGCGGTGTCAAGGATTGTCTGACTTGACCGATAATTTTTCATGAGGGTAATCTGTCGGGCCCGTTTATAATCCTTCATGAAGTTTAGAATGTTGGAGACAGATGCGCCCCGGAATTTATATATGGCCTGGGAATCGTCTCCGACGATCGTGAGTCGTGGACGGGTTTTGGGAGGGCATAGCAGCTTCAGCAGATCATATTGGGCGATATTGGTATCCTGAAATTCGTCGATGAGAACGTATTTGAATTTTTTCCTATAGGAGATCAGGACATTTTTTCTGTTTTTTAGAAGTTTGACCAGATAATAAATCAGATCAGAATAATCAAAAAGATTTTCCTTAAGTTTTAGTGCCTGATAGGTTTTATAGGCGTGGGCCAATTCTATCGATTTTTCTTTTTCTGATTTTTCCTCCGGTTCTTGCCGTTTTGCCCATTTTAAATAATTGTCAGGATCTATGTTTTCATCCCTCAGTCTTGAAAAATGTTGAAGCATGCTCTCTAAGAATTTATTAGGATTCCCCAGCGGCCTAAAATATTT